>JAMCVO010000036.1 GCA_023475715.1 Actinomycetota bacterium | reverse complement strand
CATTACAATGAAATTATAAGAAAGGATATATTATGGCAAAAGCAAAATTTGAAAGAACAAAACCGCACATTAACATTGGTACCATCGGACATGTTGACCATGGAAAAACAACACTGACATCAGCTATTACATATTGTCTAAAATCAAAAGGATTAAATGTGGAGGCCCGCTCCTTTGACTCCATAGACAATGCACCAGAGGAGCGTGAGCGTGGCATTACAATAGCAATAGCACATGTGGAGTATGAGACAGAAAAGCGCCATTATGCACACGTGGACTGCCCCGGTCATGCCGATTACGTAAAGAACATGATAACAGGTGCAGCCCAGATGGATGGCGCCATACTTGTAGTATCTGCAGCAGACGGGCCCATGCCTCAGACCCGTGAGCATATATTGCTTGCCCGTCAGGTAGGGGTGCCCTACATGGTAGTATTTTTAAACAAAACCGATATGGTGGATGACCCTGAGCTAATAGAGCTGGTCGAGCTTGAAGTAAGGGACCTGTTGACCGAATATGAATTTCCCGGAGATGAAATACCGATAGTAAAAGGGTCTGCACTAAAGGCAATGGAATGCGGATGCGGAAAAACCGAATGCGCTTTCTGCGGCCCAATACTAGAGCTTATGACAAAAGTGGATGAATATATAAAGACTCCCGAGAGGGCAATAGACAAGCCGTTCCTTATGCCCATTGAAGATATATTTTCAATAACAGGCAGAGGCACTGTAGTTACCGGCAGAATCGACCGGGGCAAGGTCCTGGTTGGAGACAGTGTAGACATAGTAGGAATATCAGACAAGATTCAAAAGACAGTGGTAACAGGCGTTGAGATGTTTCGTAAGCTTCTTGACGAGGGTCAGGCCGGAGACAACGTGGGACTGCTGCTCCGTGGAATTACAAAAGAAGATGTAGAGCGCGGCCAGGTTGTGGCAAAGCCAGGCTCCATTACACCCCACTTTCATTTTAAGGGTCAGGTATACGTACTGTCAAAAGAAGAAGGAGGACGGCACACCCCCTTCTTTACCGGATACCGTCCCCAGTTCTATTTCAGAACTACTGATGTAACAGGCAATGTGGCCCTTCCCGAAGGAGTAGAGATGATAATGCCCGGAGACAATGCTGAAATGGAAGTAAAGCTAATTACACCTATAGCCATGGAAGAAGGCCTGAGGTTTGCTATCCGTGAAGGCGGAAGAACCATAGGTGCAGGAAGCATAACCAAGATAATAGAGTAGGAAGCATCTAAAATTTCGTGATAGCAATAAAGGAAAATTTTAAGGGCCATGATGGGTATTTCAAAAACACGCAGGCTTTTCCCCGGCGAGTAAAAGCCAGCTCAGTTTCAGGCTCAGCTCTCCTCCCGGAGGAGGAACCATGCCCGCTTAAGCCTTCAAATGGTTTTCTCAATACCCATCATGGCCTATCAATTTATTTTTTATCACGAAATTTTAGATGCTGACTTAAGTAAATTTTTAAGTTGACAACTAATAAATATAATGGTAATTTATGAGTTTGCGCTTGCTTAATAATTTTTAGTAATTTAGCTTAAAATACAGCAATGTATTTTTTAGTGAATTAGGTTAATGGTGGTTTGGTTGAGACAGACAATTATCATTGCATGTGAAGAATGCAAAAGAAGAAATTACAGCACAGAAAAAAACAAAACGAATGATCCTGAAAAGATTGGAATAAAAAAGTATTGCAAATGGTGCAAAAAACATACTTTACATAAGGAGACAAGATAAGGCTCAAGCTTAGGGCTGTAGCTCCAATGGTAGAGCACCGGTCTCCAAAACCGGGTGTTGGGGGTTCGAATCCCTCCAGCCCTGCCAGTTGTTTTTAAGCCATCGTTTTTTTATATATGTGTTGATTTTTTATAATTTTTAAAAGAGATTTATGTAATGGCAAAGAAAAAAGTACCTTTTAAGTATAGGCCAAAACAGGTAATGGAAAGGCAGCTAAGGGACAGAAAACCTCCTTCAGCTCCTTCCAGAAAAAAGATTGACTGGAAGCTTTTCTTCAAAAAATTACCCGGAAGAATAGTTAAATTCTTTAGAGATGTTGTTCATGAACTCAAAAGGGTTAGCTGGCCATCGAGAAAGACTCTTTTTACTTATACTATAGTTGTAATTATAGCTCTGATTTTTTTCGCGGTCCTTCTAGGCATATTTGATTTTGCCTTTTTGCGATTAATCGAGCTGCTTGCTAAGATTTAGATTTTGGTGATTAGATGATGAGACCCAGATGGTATGTAATTCATTCCTATGCAGGATATGAAAATAAAGTAAAAGCAAATTTAGAGCATAGAATTGAATCTATGAATATGGGAGATAAGATCTTCGATATCTATATTCCCACTGAAGATGTAATGGAAATTACCGGCGGCAGGAAACTGGTATCTTCAAAGAAAATATTTCCGGGCTATCTTCTTGTGAAAATGTTTCTTGATGATGACTCATGGTATGTAGTCAGGAACACTCCGGGAGTTACCGGTTTTGTGGGAAGCGGGGATAAACCGACACCACTTCCTGATAAAGAAGTCGGAAAAATAATGAAACGGGAAGTTTCTGAAAAACCAAAACCAAAAACCGATTTTGAAGTTGGTCAACCCGTGAAAGTAATATCTGGCCCTTTCAGCAATTTTGACGGCAGTATAAGTGAAATCAATCTGGATCAGGGCAAACTTAAAGTTCTGGTAAACATATTCGGAAGACAAACACCGGTAGAGCTTAATTTTGATCAGGTGTCAAGAATTTAATTAAATAAAAAAGTTGAAAAATTTTATACTGAATGTATAATATACAAGTTGCATATTTAAGTTAAAGAATTACAAAAAATTTTTACAGAGGAAAATATTAACAAATGGCTAAAAAAGTTATAGCACAGGTAAAATTACAAATACCGGCAGGTCAGGCAAATCCGGCACCTCCCGTAGGTCCGGCACTCGGACAGCATGGTGTTAATATAATGGAATTCTGCAAAGCTTTTAATGAAAGAACCGCAAAGGATTCAGGTGTAATAATTCCGGTTATCCTGACAGTATATTTTGATAGAACCTTCAGTTTCATAACGAAAACGCCTCCTGCAGCGGTGCTTATAAAGAATGCTATAAATCTGGAAAAAGGTTCAAAGGAGCCAAATAAGCAGAAAGTAAGCGAAATTAGCAGGGAGCAGCTGGAAAAAATTGCCAAAACAAAATTGCAGGATTTAAATACAAGGAGTGTCGATAATGCGGTTAAGGTAATCGAAGGCACAGCAAAAAGCATGGGTGTAAAAATTGTTGAATAATAAGGGTTTTCGTTTTTAGTAACAAAGGTGGTCAGAGTTGAGAAGAGGAAAAAAATATTTATCAAAAATAGAAAATTTAAATAAAGAAGAAGTCCTTGCTCCTTTTAAAGCTTTAAAATGGATAAAGGAAAATCATTATGCAAATTTTGATGAATCCATAGATATAAGCATAAATCTTGGAGTAGATCCAAGGAAAGCGGACCAGATAGTCAGAGGGACATTGGTTCTGCCTCATGGAACAGGCAAAATCCCGAAAGTCCTTGTTTTCGCTCAGGGTGACAAAGCTACGGAAGCTAAAAATGCCGGTGCTGATTATGTGGGCGGAGAAGAGCTTGTGGAAAAAATAAGCGGCGGATGGCTTGATTTTGATGTTTGTATTACCACTCCCGATATGATGAAGCATGTAGGCAAGTTGGGCAAAGTTCTGGGTCCCAGGAAACTGATGCCAAATCCCAAATCAGGTACCGTCACCATGGAAGTGGGAAAAGCTGTAAGTGATTCAAAAAGAGGAAAGCTTGAATACAGGACCGATAAAAATGGCGTAGTTCATTGTCCCTTAGGCAGAGTATCGTTTGAATTAGAAAAATTGCTTGAAAATTACTCTTCTTTAATTGAAGCAATTATAAGATCCAAACCTTCTTCTGCAAAAGGTAAATATATAAAAGGAATTTATATTTCTTCAACAATGAGCCCTAGCGTAAAAATTGATCTTAATAAGAGCACAGATATTGAAGAAGTAGCATAAGGAAAAATTAAATGTAAAATTGGCCCAAGACGGTAGGGGTTACTTCAATAAGCCAGTTGATTGAAGGCAAGTAACTTAATTTCCTACTCAGGTTGATTTTAAGGTTAAATAAAATAATAGGTTATAATTTAATCGACCTTAAAAACATCTTGATGGTTTTGGGGTTGATTTTGTTTTTATATTGATGTTTATTTATTGAATATTTCATGGTTTTAAACCGAGAATTTAGGGGGTATAAATGGTAAGGCAAGATAAAATCGATAAGGTGGAAGCGGTAAAAACAATATTTGAAAGCGGCAGGGGACTTATTTTTACGGACCACAGCGGGATCAAAGCAGAAGATTCTGTAAAAATAAGAAACAGGCTTGCCGATGTTGATGCTTATATAAAAATTATAAAAAACACACTTGCTCTTATAGCTGCAGAAAAGGTGCTTGAGGAGATAGACCTGTCCGGGGTTCTCAAAGGTCCCACAAGCATAATAGTGAGCGGTGAAAATATGGTATCTACTGCTAAGCTTATTAAGAATTTTACCAAGGAGTTCGAATCTTTTAGGGTTAAGGCAGGAATATTTGAAAACAAGCTTTTTGGTGCCGCAGATATTGAAAGACTTGCAACCCTGCCCAGCAAAGAAGTTTTAATTGCAGCACTGGCCGGAATGCTGCAGCTCCCAATAAGCAGGCTTGTAAATACACTATCCGGTGTTACCAGAAATCTGGTTGTTGTTCTTGAGGCTATTAGACAAAAAAAAGAAAGCATTAATTAATTAAGGAGGAAATAGATGACAGAAGCTAAAGTAAAAAAAGAGAAAGTTGAAAAAAAAGTAGAGAAAGGTGTTGAGGAAGAAAAAATGGCTAAAACTGTAAAAAAATCAGAATTAACGAAAGATGATATCTTAAGCGCTATTGAAGATATGACCGTACTGGACCTATCGGAACTGGTGAAAGCTCTTGAAGAGAAATTTGGTGTAAGCGCACAGGCTGTTGTTGCAGCTGCTCCCGCTGCCGGTGCTGCAGGTGCTGCGGCAGGCGGAGAAGAAGCTGCCGCTGTTGAGCAGTCAGAATTTGATGTTAATCTGAAATCTGCCGGCGCTCAGAAGATTCAGGTAATCAAGGTAGTAAGAACAATCACAGCTTTAGGTTTGAAAGAGGCTAAAGATTTGGTAGATGGTGCACCATCAATGGTTAAAGAGAAAGTTACTAAAGAAGAAGCTGAAAATATTAAAAAACAACTTGAAGAAGTTGGCGCAGAAATAGAAATCAAATAATTTTTATCAGTATTTCTTTATCTGCAGCTTGTATATAAATATGGTCCAGGATATGGTCTGAGTATAATATTATATATAGTTATGTATAAATTATAGTCTGGGTATTTGTATATATAAACATATATAAAATTAAATAGCGC
>JAMCVO010000545.1 GCA_023475715.1 Actinomycetota bacterium | reverse complement strand
TCAGTCGTAACCGATCTTGCAAATAATACAAAATTTCCAGTTAAAGGTCCTGCAAAATATAAATATGCCGTTTACAGAACATTGCTGACTTATAGATCAAAAAAATTCTTTATAAAATTCAACAAAAAGGAAAGAACCATCGATTCAATGTTTCTGGTAGTTGCTAATATGGCAATGTATGGCGGTGGCATGAAAATAGCTCCCCAGGCAGATCCAGCGGATGGCATTCTGGATGTTTGTATAATAAAGAGAATGAATAAAGTTCATTTTATTAAAGCTTTTCCTACAGTATTTCAGGGACAGCACCTTAGCGACCCATTTGTTGAATATTTCAGGGTAAGCAGCATTGAAATAGACAGTGAGTATAATTTCAGCGTATTTGCAGATGGTGAGTATATATGTAAATTACCAGCCAGATACGAAGTAGTTCCAAAAACGCTAAATTTTATAGTAGCACCTTAATATCTAACCCAATCACCATTTTTCATTATGAAAACAGTTGAAGGCGGATCGACTCTATCTCCATTAGAATTAAACTTTATGTTACCAACAATTCCATCATAAGAAGTTTTTTTCAATTCTTCCATAAAATCCTCAGGCAATATTGAATTTGACCTCTTCATTGCTTCAATTACAAGATACAGGGAATCATAAGAGTAGGGCGCATATGGTCCGGGACCTTCCTTGCTTATACTCTTATCTTTCATCTTTGATACAAAATCCTGATATTTCCTCCAGAAATCAACTGCCTTTCTATCTTCTGAATATTTCGCAAGGGATGGAGGATCGGGAATTACTGCAATCAGACCTTCAAGCAGCTCTTTGTCTGTCAGGAGGCTTATACCTTCATCCATACCCATTTGTTCCGTAACAAATTGAGAATTCAAACCAATATTTCTGACTTCTGTTATTAAATCTGCAAGTTCATCATACTTTGCAGCAAAAAAAATATAATCTGGTTCATCAATAAGCAAATTTTCAGCAAGAACCTTATATTCACTTGAATCATGTTTAACAGTGTATGGCGCTTTTAGGTATGGAATTTTTTTATCATTAAAAATTTCAATCATTGAATCCACAAGGTTTGTTGAATACTCTTCCCCATTACTTATAAATATCAATTTTTTTGGTTTCAATTCATCGTTCAAGAAATTTACGATATTTTCAACTCTTTGTTTATTATTCATGATAACTCTAAAAAAGTTACTGTACCCAACTGCAACGTCCAGGCCCTGTGCCGATGGTGTAACTATAGGTATATTAAATTCAGCAAAAACCGGAACTGAAGCTTTAGTGGTCCCATTGAATGTTGAGCCAATTACTGCAGAAACATTTTCATCAACCAGCTCCTGAGCAATAAGAAAAGCCTTTTCAGCACTACCCTCATCATCTTTTGAGACTAAATCAAGCCTGTAATCAAATCCTCCTATTTTAACCGGAGATAGTTCGGAAACTGCAAGCTTTAAACTTACAAGCTGATCCTCACCAAAGAATTTATCTTCACCGGAAAGAACAGCCTGGCTGCCGATTTTTATTACTTTCTCCCGATTCTCACAAGCTGTAAAATTAAATATCAATATCGGGATTACTATTAAAGCTGCAGAAAATAAAATATATTTACACAAAACAAAAAACTTTGATCTCTTTAAATTCATAAAAAATCTCCTGGTTTACGGTAAATTGCATAATTATGTCAACTGCCACGTAAAAGAGATTATACCAAAAAAAGCCAAATTAATAATTATTTTTAGCATAAAAGTATGTTAAAATTTTAAAAAGAGGCTGATCGTTTAATTTTATGTTTGGAGATATAAAAATTATGGGTAGAGTTGCAATCGTGACTGACAATATAAAAACATTGGAACAAAAGCATAATTTAAGAAAGTTAATCCAGGATAAGAGAAATGCCATACCTGCAGAAGAAAGAATTAACAATAGCAGAAAAGCAGCAGAAAAATTCTTTTTAACCAGGGATTACGCGGAAGCAACAAATATCCTTCTTTATTTTCCCTTCAGAAGTGAGATTGATACAACAATAATAATAAAAAAAGCTCTCAAGGATTGCAAAAAAATCATATTACCCCGCGTTTGGCATAAAAATCTGGATCTTTATTTTATCGAAAATTATGAGCATCAGCTTAAAAAAGGCAGCTACGGTATCATGGAACCTATACCAGAGCTTTGCAAGCCTGCAGAAATCTCTGACATAGACCTGGTAATAGTGCCGGGTGTTTGTTTTGATAAAAATCTTAACAGGCTTGGTTACGGGGGAGGATTTTATGACAAGCTGCTTTCACAGTTAAGTAAAAATGTAAAAAAAATAGCTTTATGCTTCGAAATGCAGATGCTGCCTGAAATTCCGGCATCGGATTATGACATAAAAGTAGATGAAATAATAACAGAATCAAATATATATGATGCAAAGACAAAAATAGCCATTCTCATGCCTGCTTATAATGAAGGAAAATATATCAAAGATGTATTATCGGAATGTTTTCAGTGCGGGCTTGATTTACTGATCATAGACGATGGCTCTACCGATAATACTGTTGAAATTATTGAAAAATTTCCAAAGCCTGCTAAACCCAAAACAATATTAATCAAGCATCAGACAAACAAGGGAAAAGGTGAAGCATTAAAAACAGGATTTGACTTTGCAGCTAAAAATAATTATTCGGGAGTTATAACACTGGACGCAGATGGCCAGCATAAAATAAAATATATTTACACAAAACAAAAAACTTTGATCTCTTTAAATTCATAAAAAATCTCCTGGTTTACGGTAAATTGCATAATTATGTCAACTGCCACGTAAAAGAGATTATACCAAAAAAAGCCAAATTAATAATTATTTTTAGCATAAAAGTATGTTAAAATTTTAAAAAGAGGCTGATCGTTTAATTTTATGTTTGGAGATATAAAAATTATGGGTAGAGTTGCAATCGTGACTGACAATATAAAAACATTGGAACAAAAGCATAATTTAAGAAAGTTAATCCAGGATAAGAGAAATGCCATACCTGCAGAAGAAAGAATTAACAATAGCAGAAAAGCAGCAGAAAAATTCTTTTTAACCAGGGATTACGCGGAAGCAACAAATATCCTTCTTTATTTTCCCTTCAGAAGTGAGATTGATACAACAATAATAATAAAAAAAGCTCTCAAGGATTGCAAAAAAATCATATTACCCCGCGTTTGGCATAAAAATCTGGATCTTTATTTTATCGAAAATTATGAGCATCAGCTTAAAAAAGGCAGCTACGGTATCATGGAACCTATACCAGAGCTTTGCAAGCCTGCAGAAATCTCTGACATAGACCTGGTAATAGTGCCGGGTGTTTGTTTTGATAAAAATCTTAACAGGCTTGGTTACGGGGGAGGATTTTATGACAAGCTGCTTTCACAGTTAAGTAAAAATGTAAAAAAAATAGCTTTATGCTTCGAAATGCAGATGCTGCCTGAAATTCCGGCATCGGATTATGACATAAAAGTAGATGAAATAATAACAGAATCAAATATATATGATGCAAAGACAAAAATAGCCATTCTCATGCCTGCTTATAATGAAGGAAAATATATCAAAGATGTATTATCGGAATGTTTTCAGTGCGGGCTTGATTTACTGATCATAGACGATGGCTCTACCGATAATACTGTTGAAATTATTGAAAAATTTCCAAAGCCTGCTAAACCCAAAACAATATTAATCAAGCATCAGACAAACAAGGGAAAAGGTGAAGCATTAAAAACAGGATTTGACTTTGCAGCTAAAAATAATTATTCGGGAGTTATAACACTGGACGCAGATGGCCAGCATAAAATAAGTGAAATTGAAGATTTTATAAAAATGGCTGAAAATGAAAACCCCGATATAATTGTTGGAAGCAGATTTAAAAATACTAAAGGTATGCCTTTTATAAGACTGGCTACGAATTTTTTTACTTCATGGCTTATTTCTGCAATAGCCGGTAAGAAAATAGATGATGTACAATCAGGATTTAGATATGTAAGTTTAAGAGCTTTAAAAAATATTAATCTTGAAACAAAAAATTTTGATACAGAACCTGAAATGCTACTGAAAGCCAGCTGGCTTAATTATATAATTAAAAACATTCCCATAAGCACAATTTATCATAAGGACTTCGTAAGCCATGTTAATCCGGTAAAGGACACCATTAAATTCTTTAAATTAGTATTGCGGAGCTTAAAATGGAAAAAAAATTTTAAACGCTTTCATACCACCCTTTAAAAGCCTCAAGAGCTTCTTTTATTTGTCTGTTAAAAACAAGTAATAAAATAATTAATATAAGGAATAAAATAATTATAATAGCTGTCTTTTCAATAACAGTAAGCTTAATTTTTTTTCTATCATTTGACGGCATCTTCTTTGATCCTGCTGGCAATAAAATCATCCAAATTTTTTGCAGGGATTCTCCATGAACTTTTACCTTCTCTGATTTTAAATCCCTTCAATTTACCCGACTTGAGCAGCAGCCAGATATTATCTACAGAAAGCTGTAAAATTCGCGAAACTTGTTCCGCTGTGTACAAAACAGGTACCGAAAAATCATATTCTGATATAGCCTTACCTGAAAGATTTTCAAGAAATCTTTCCACTCCCTCTTCAGTAATCCTTATTGATTTGCCAAGCCTGACAGAATGGATTTTTTTTAAAAGAATCATCCTGATTAATTCCTGCTCGCTAATGCCTGCAAATTCAGATAACTGACTTATTGTATATAACTTCTCTTTTTTTCCCTTTATCATATCATCTGCCTATCAAATTATTTGACCGGCAAGGTTTAAAATTTTGGATTGTAAATCTACAATTTTTAGATTTCTCATACCATATTTTAAATAACAAATTTCTTTTTCACAAATATGAGGAATCTGCCCAAAAATGGGAATGTCCAGCAATGATTTCAAATCCTTGATACTGTAATTCTGTTCTTTTGTCGCATAGTTTATGATTATCCCCTTTTTCTGATACTGGGGAAGCAATCTTTTAAACTCATTAGCCCTGACTATAGTCCCTGAATTCGGATCCAGCACCAGCAAAGAAATTGTCGATAAATTTAACATCTCAATACAAATATTATCAAACCTGAAAGGTATATCAGCGATAATAAAATTATAATTATTCCTTCCAAGATAGATAAGACAGTCCAGCATATCTATGTCAAATTTATCACTCTGATGCAGAGTTAAAGGAGGTTGAAGTATATCAATATTTAAATTGTCCATCTTTATAATTGATTCTGCAAGAGCTTCATGGCCCCGGCTGATTTTTTCAATGAATAAACTTAAATTGGGAATTGCGGGCAAGCTCAAACATGAGGCTAGATCTGAAGGGATTTAAAATCAGAGAAGGTAAAAGTTCATGGAGAATCCCTGCAAAAAATTTGGATGATTTTATTGCCAGCAGGATCAAAGAAGATGCCGTCAAATGATA
>JAMCVO010000773.1:2078-5465 GCA_023475715.1 Actinomycetota bacterium | reverse complement strand
GCCGGAGAATATTTTAAATCAGGCAATCCGTACCGCCCTCACAGATGGCTGGGGTGGTTCAATGATTGGAACAGAGATTACTGATATTTTGTTTAATACACCTGTTCCACTGGCAGCGAAAACCAATTTGGGGATGCTTCAAGCCAATGAGGTAAATATTGTGATCCATGGCCACGAGCCGACACTTTCGGAAATTATTGCAGAGCTTGCCGATGAGAAAGAACTTGTAGATTATGCCAAATCCAAAGGTGCGGATGGAATAAATGTCGTTGGTATCTGCTGTACTGCAAATGAAGTTTTGATGAGACAGGGCATTGCTCCCATAGGTAATTTTTTATCTCAGGAAATGGCTATAATGACAGGCGCTGTCGAATTAATGGTTGTTGACGTCCAGTGCATCATGCAATCATTGGGGGAACTTACAAAAAGATATCATACAAAACTTGTAACTTCTTCACCTAAATCCAAGATTCCCGGAGCCATACATATGGAATTTCAGGAAGTAAATGGTGTTACTCTTGCCAAGGAAATAATAAAAATGGCGATAGACAACTATACGAACAGAAAGCATAAAGTTTGTATACCGGATGTCAGGGCTGACATGGTCGCTGGTTTTTCTCATGAATATATTAGATATATGCTTGGCGGAAGATTCAGGGAATCATTCAGGCCTTTAAATGACGGAATAATTGACGGAAGAATACAGGGAATAGTTGCCGTAGTTGGCTGTAATAATGCAAGAATTTCTCAGGATAAGTATCATAACTTCCTTGTAAAGGAACTGATTAAGAGAGATTATCTGGTTGTTCAAACTGGATGCGGAGCGCTGGCAACAGGTAAATGCGGGATAATGGTTCCGGAAGCTATGGAATATGCAGGTGAAGGGTTGCGTTCAATTTGTGAAGCAGTAGGAATTCCTCCGGTTCTGCATCTCGGTTCCTGCGTCGATAACTCCAGAATTTTAACAATTGCATCTGAAATTGTAAGGGAAGGTGGCCTTGGTGATGATATAAGTGATTTACCTGCTGCAGGGATTGCTCCTGAATGGATGAGTGAAAAGGCATTGACGATTGGTGCATATTTTGCAGCATCGGGTGTCTATGTGGCATTCAGTGGTCAGCCAATACCCGTAGAATCAAGTGAAGAGGTAAAGAATATAATGACAAATGGCTGGCAGCAAAAATTTGGCGGACAGCTTGAATACATTCAAGACATTGATCAGCTGCTGGATAAGGTAATAAATGTTATTCAGGAAAAAAGAAAAGCATTAAAAATAGATATTAAAAAAGAAAGAGTTCTTATGGATATGGAAGCAAGGAGGGCATTATAGGATGTCGAAAATAATAGCTACAAGTGCAATTAAGGGTGCTTACAAAATAATAGAGAAAGCAGAGCATATCTTAAAGAATTCCATTGAAGAACATGGTCCTGACCAACGAATAGAATTTCCTAACACTGGTTATTACCTGCCGATTATTTACAGTATGACAGGTATTGCGGTTGAAAAACTTTCCGATGCAGGAAAAGTCCTGGAAGAAGCCAGGAAATTACTTCCCCCGGTTCCTTCTGATAAGATTTGGCTGCCATATCTTGGAGGTACACTCGATGCAGGAATCGCAACACTGTGGGCCGAAGAAATAATTGAAGTAATTAAATATTTGGATGGTCCTTCTCCGGTCAATGATATATGGCTGGGTGCAGCGACGGACGTAATAATCAGGGAAAGAGGTATTGAATTTGTAGATGGCACAGCTCCAGGTTTTGCTGCATGTGTAGGAGCATGCAGCGACAGCAAAATGGCTGTAAAAATTGCAAGAGAACTGCAGGAAAAAAATATTTATGTCTTCATGACCGGATCAACAGATGGCAAAACCATGTCTGAGCAGCTAATAGAAGGTGGAGTGGAATTAGGCTGGAATACCAGGCTCGTTCCATTCGGCAAAGATATAACAGCTACAATTTATGCATTAGGTTTTGCTGCAAGAGCGGCTTTAAGCTTTGGCGGGGTGCAGGCTGGTGATTATAAAAGGATGCTTCAATACAATAAAGATAGGGTATTTGCATTTGTCCTGGCGCTTGGTGAAGTTGACGAAGAAAAATATGCAAATGCAGCGGGAGCCATTAGTTTTGGATTTCCCACAATTGCTGATACCAATATTCCTGAAATTTTGCCAAGAGGCGTGTGCACCTATGAACATGTAGTGTCCAATATTCCTGATGAAGATATTGTAACAAAGGCAATAGAAGTAAGAGGCCTAAAGATTACTGTTGATAAAGTTGATATCCCTGTCGCTTTTGGTCCGGCTTTTGAGGGTGAGCGTGTAAGAAAGGAAGATACTTATTTGGAATTTGGCGGAAATAAGAGCGAAGCAGTCGAATTTTTGCATATGGCGGAGTCCTCGGAAGTAGAAGACGGTAAAATTGAAGTATTTGGTCCTGAAGTTGATGACGTGCCCGAGGACAGCGTCCTTCCTCTTGGGATAGAAATTCTGGTATACGGAAGAAAAATGCAAGCTGATTTTGAACCTGTTATGGAGAGGCAGATCCATTATTTTACAAACTATGCGACAGGTATTTTCCATATGGGACAAAGGGATATAAGCTGGGTGAGGTTCAGTAAAGAAGCCGTTAAAAGCGGATTTAAGATAAGACATCTTGGTACTATACTTCATGCTAAAATGCATTCGACTTTTGGAAATATAGTGGATAAAATCCAGATTAAAATTTACACAAACCCCGAAGATGTTTCTATATTAAAGCAAAAAGCTAAAGAAGTATTCAGGATTCGAGATGAAAGGTTAAAGAATCTTACCGATGAAACGGTTGATACCTTCTATTCATGCAGTCTGTGTCAGTCATTTGCCCCTAACCATGTATGCGCGATATCACCGGAGAGGCCGGGACTTTGTGGTGCATATAACTGGCTTGACTGTAAAGCAGCTTTCGAAATAACTCCGACTGGTCCAAATCAGCCGATTAAAAAAGGTGATACGCTGGATCAGAAATTAGGAATATGGAAGGGTGTAAATGAATTTATATATAAGGCTTCCCATCAAACGCTTGAATCTTTTTCAGCTTATTCCATGATGGTGGATCCCATGACCTCATGCGGTTGCTTTGAAGTAGTTGTAACGATACTGCCGACTGCAAATGGAGTAATGGCTGTAAACAGAGAGTTCTCCGAAATGACTCCATGCGGAATGAAATTTTCTACTATTGCAGGCATGGTTGGCGGAGGGATCCAAACACCTGGCTTCATAGGTATAAGCAAGTATTTTATTGGTTCCAAAAAGTTTATTCTCTCAGATGGAGGATTAAAAAGACTTGTATGGATGCCTAAACAATTAAAAGAGGAAATCCTGGAGCTGCTTCAAATAAGAGCAGAGG
>JAMCVO010000773.1:0-2068 GCA_023475715.1 Actinomycetota bacterium | reverse complement strand
AAGAAGAAGTATTTAAATGGATCACAGAAGTAAACCATCCTGCGCTTGAAATGGAGCCCCTAATCTAATAAATATTTAAAAAATTTTTTTAATAAATTTGCAAAAATGAAAAATAAGGAGTAGTTATATGCCATTAAGCGGTCTGGATATTTTTAAACTTCTTCCAAAAACAAACTGCAAGGATTGCGGGTATCCAACTTGTCTGGCCTTTGCCATGCAGCTTGCTGCCGGAAAAGCGGAACTTGATAAATGCCCGCATGTTTCAGAACAAGCCAAAGAAGCGCTGGCTGAAGCTTCCCAGCCGCCAATTCTTAAGGTTGAAATAGGATCAGGTGAAAATATAATCAAGATTGGTGAAGAAACCGTTATGTTCAGACATGACAGAACATTTGTAAACCCAAATGTTTTTGCTGTTAACATAGAAGACAATGCTGACCCTGCTAAAATCGAAGAAACGCTAAAAAATATCAATAATTTAAAATATGACAGAGTGGGACAGATTCTTGAAGTAAATGCGGTTTGTCTTAAGAATACTTCAAAAAATAAGGATATCTTTCTTGCCGCTGCCGATAAAATTGCGGGACTTACAAAGAAACCTATGATATTTGTTTCTACAGATGCCGAGACCCTAAAAGCTGTTGCCTCTCAATATAAGGATAGGAAACCACTGATACATGCAATAGATAATTCGAACATAGATTCATTGATTGGACCAATAAAAGAAGCAGGATGCGCTGTGGCAGTTAGGGGAAAGACTTTTGATGATATTTTAGCTTTGACTGAGAGATTAAGAAATGAAGGCATAAAAAGTATAGTAATAGATATTGGTGAAAGGAATCTTAAAAATGATTTCTTTAATCAAATAATATTGAGAAGAGCAGCAATTAATAAGAAAAACAGGTTATTGGGTTATCCTACTATTGTTTTTCCGGGAGAAATGACAGATGATCCATTAAAGGAGACCTTAATTGCTTCAGTTTTTGTCGTAAAATATAGTTCTATCATTGTGTTATCAAATGCAAATCCTCAGAATTTGTTTCCATTATTTGTTTACAGACAGAATATTTATACGGATCCAAGAAAACCAATGGCTGTTGAACAAAAGATATATGAAATCAATAATCCTGATTCCAGCTCACCCATGCTTCTTACAACCAATTTTTCACTAACATATTTCATAATTTCAGGTGAAATAGAAAGCAGTAAAGTCCCATCCTGGCTGCTGGTAATGGATGTTGAAGGACAGTCAGTCTTAACAGCATGGGCTGCAGGGAAATTTATTCCTGAGCAGATTGCAAAGTTCATAAATAAGAGTGGCATTTCTGAAAAAGTAGCTAAAAAAGAAATAATAATTCCGGGATATGTCGCTCAGCTCCAGGGAGAATTGGAAGAAGAACTTGGCGGAGAATGGAAAGTTCTCGTGGGCCCTCGGGAGGCCGGAGAGGTTCCAAAATTTTTAAAAAATTATGTAACCATGTAATTGTATATTCTTAAGCTTTTTTATCAAAATAATTGCTTGTTAAATTAATTTAGGAGTTAATTAAAAAGGGAGGGTTTATATTTCTTCACCATCGGTGAAAATATAAGCGTTACTTCTAAAATTGTTGGTGACTCTATAAGAAACAGGGATGCCGGACCTATAATTAAAATGGCCAGGGCACAAAAAGAAGCAGGAGCTCATTATGTAGATGTAAATATTGGTCCCGCAACAAAAAACGGTGAAGAATTAATGCAATGGGTAGTAAAAACAATACAAAATGAAGTTGATGTCTCTTTAGCGCTTGATACCAAAAATATGAGTGCGATAGAAGCCGGGCTTGAGGTCCACAAAGGTACAGCAATGATTAATTCGGTCACAGGAGATCAGGATAAGCTTGATATTTTGATGCCGATGGTGAAGAAATATAAAACAAAAATCGTTGGGATAGCTTTGAGTGAAAAGGGAGTCCCCCCCGATGTTGACAGCAGAATAGAAGTGATAATGAATATAGTAAACTCTGCCATGGAAATTGGCGTGCCGCTTTCCGATCTTTATCTTGATCCAATTGTCCTGGAGCTGAGCGACATA
>JAMCVO010000094.1 GCA_023475715.1 Actinomycetota bacterium | reverse complement strand
AACCCCTGCCGAAGGTCCGTCCTTTGGAATAGCACCCGCAGGAACATGAATATGTATATCAGATCTATTAAAAAGATTATCACTGATTCCAAGTTCACGCGCTTTTGAATGCACATAACTGATAGCAGCTTTGGCAGATTCCTGCATTACTTCTCCAAGGCTTCCGGTGAGTATCAATTTTCCATTGCCCTTATAGTGGGTTGATTCAATTAATATTATATCTCCGCCTGCAGGAGTATAAGCAAGACCGGTTGCAACACCAATATTGTTCTTGTCTTCAATTTCACTGGGCTGGATTTTTGAAACACCAAGATAATCGCTAACTTTTTTCCTTGTAACTATTTTAGGATACTTCTTGCTTTCAAGAATTTCGCGCGCTATTTTTTTATAAATATTGGCTATTTCTCGTTCCATATTTCTAACGCCAGCTTCTCTTGTATATTCTTCTGCTAAAAGAAGTATTGCATCCTTGCTGAATTTAATGTCATATTTTTCAACACCTTGCTCTTTTAGCTGCTTTGGAATTAGAAATTTTTCAGCTATATGTATCTTTTCTTCAGAACTGTATCCAGGTATTTCAATTATTTCCATCCTGTCTCTTAATGCAGGATGAATTGTATCCAGTATATTTGCCGTAGTTATAAACATTACATTTGACAAATTAAAAGGAACTTCAAGGTAATGGTCCCTGAATGAATTATTCTGTTCAGGATCAAGCACTTCAAGCAATGCAGATGAAGGATCTCCTCTGTAATCTGCACCAACTTTATCAATTTCATCCAGCATGAAAACAGGATTGTTTGTCTTAACTTGAGACAGGCCCTGAATTATCCTGCCCGGAAGTGCACCCACGTAAGTTCGCCTATGTCCTCTTATTTCAGCTTCATCCCTGATTCCGCCAATAGACATTCGTATAAATTTTCTTCCCATAGATTTAGCTATTGACTGGCCCAAAGAAGTTTTGCCTACACCGGGAGGACCGACAAAGCAAAGTATCGGACCTTTTGTAGTTTTGCCTTTCAATTTTCTCACTGCAAGATAATCAAGTATATGTTCCTTAACTTTTTCAAGATCATAATGGTCGCCATCAAGCACTTTTTTTGCTTTTTTTAAGTCAAGTACATCCTTGGTTTTCTCGGACCATGGTATATCCAGCATCCAGTCAATGTAAGTCCTGATGTATGAATACTCAGGCGACATAGTAGACATGGTCTCCAATCTCTTAATTTCCTTTTCAACTTTTTCTTTTGCATTCTTTGGAAGGTCTTTTTTGTTCAACTTTTTTTCAAGCTCAGTGATAAGCTCAAAAGACTCGTCTGATTCTCCAAGCTCGTCTTTAATTGCCTTTAACTGCTGTCTTAAGTAATATTCACGCTGAGTTTTTCCTACTTCCTTCTGCACCTTATCCCTTATTTGAGATTGAACTTCAAATTTGCGAAGTTCTTCAGAAAGCAAATCAGTCAGCTTTTTAAGACGATTTTGGATATTGGTTTCTTCCAGAATTTCCTGTTTCTGTTTTGTTTCAGCAAGCAGGTATGAAGCAAACAGATCAGCCTGAACTTCAGGCTTGGAAATATTGGTAGCTGCTACAACAAAAGCCGTAGGCAGTGGTATCCCAAGCTGAATGAATTTTTCAACCTGCATTCTTATAGTCGTATTTAAATTTTCAATTTCATTGTTAAATACAAAAGGCTCTTCCTGCAGCACTTCTGTAAATACCCTGAAATAGGGCTCAACCTGGGTAAAGTATTTTATTCTTACCCGGGCAATACCTTCCACAACGCACTTAATTTCATCCTCAGAAATATTTACAACCTGTTTTATGGCACATGCTGTACCAACTTCATATATGTCCTCTTTTTCTATCTGCTCTTTGTTTTCTTCTCTTTGAGCAACTACAACAATTATTTTATGTTCTTTTGAAGCATTGTTTATAGCATCGATTGATTTTTTCCTGCCGACTACCAGTGGAGTGGCAAGAAAAGGGAATACGACACTATTTTTTAATGCCAAAAGAGGAAGTTCCTGCGGTATTTTAACCGATGATTCACGTTCTTCAATTTTGTTTTCTTCTGCCATTATATTTCAACTCCTATATGATTATTCTTATGATTCCTTATTTATCTGTTAAGTCTGTTTAATTATATTATCGGCAATTTTTTAATTTATTAAAATATTTATAAATAAATATAATCAACCATTTAATTTAAATAGTATCTTAGATCTATAATTATAACAAATTTTTTAACAAATAAATAAAAAATTTTTCTATTAATAATAAAATAATTTTTCACTTAAAGTGAAAAATATATTAGTAATTATAACTGCTGTTTTAAAAAAGTCAAGTAATTATTGGAAGGGTAGAAACTTTAATAACCTAGTTCATCAAGCTTGTCTTCTCCAAGACCAAAATAATGCCCCAGCTCATGAAGAACGACTCTCCTGGTAGTTGTTGCAATTTCTTCGGGACTTCTGCTGGTGGATTCAATGGCTTTTTTATATATGGTGATTTTATCGGGTACCATCTGTCTTTTTCCGGCTCTTTCAGTAATTGGCAAACCTTGATACAGGCCAAGAGTCAGCAGTCGATTCTTTGCACTGCCCTGATTACCCGTATACCTTAATTCATTCTCTTCAACTACTATGCTAAGATTATCCAGCTTATTCTTAAACTTTTCAGGTATGTTTTCCAATGTTCTTTCAATTATTTCTTCAAATTTTTCTTTTTCCATTGCCTTATTATAAACTAATGATTGCAAAAAATTAAAACTTTTTGACACCTATATGATAAAATTATTGAAAACTCTATAAATGAATAATGAAGTAATATTTTTCCACTAATTTTTCTGGGGGCTGAATGAAGAAATTAAACTGGCAGATCTTACTTGGTTTAATCTTGGCTTTGCTTTCAGCCGCATTGTATCTTGTCCATTACTTTATCTTCAGAGATGTACATCATATTTTTCTCTATTTAATCGGTGACATTGCTTTTCTTCCGATAGAGGTGTTGTTTGTTACCTTGATTATAGACAGGGTACTAAGCGTAAGAGAAAAAAAGACAATGCTTGAAAAATTGAATATGGTAATAGGAGCATTTTTTAGTGAAGTTGGTTTGAAGTTGATCTATTTATTTGAAGAATTTGATTTAAATGTTGCAGCAATCAAGAGAGACCTTGCGGGTATTGATAAATGGAAAGATAAGGATTTTTTAAGACAATCCGGTAAAATGGATAAATATAAATGCAATATCAACAGTAAGCAGGGTGACCTGGAAATATTGAAAGCATTCCTTTCACAAAAAAGAACCTTCCTCTTACGGCTGCTTGAAAATCCCAACCTGCTTGAACATGAAAGTTTTACAGCGCTCCTGTGGGCAGTTTTTCATTTGACTGAGGAGCTTGAATACAGGAATAGTTTTAATTATTTACCTGATAGTGATTACAATCATTTATCAATTGATATCAAGAGAGCTTATCTTTTAATAATCAAAGAATACCTCGCATATATAAAACATTTAAAAACAAATTACCCTTATCTCTTTTCATTGGCTTCAAGGACAAATCCGTTTAATGACGAAGCATCACCAATAGTAAATAATTGAGTAGTTTGATTGATTCATTGAAGCTTCATATCTATGCTTTTTTGTAATTCAGATCAGAGCTTTATTCAACCTCTAAAGCTTCCAAACTGATTTGTTAATGGAACATTTCATTCTGTAAAAAAAAGTATTATGAATAATTCTTTTATGATAAAATTCCTGTAACTTTTAGTGACGCCAGTCGTCAAATCTAAAAATCAAAAAAGGAGGTATTCATTGGATCATCATAGCCCTGTCGCAGAATGGAAAGAAGATGCAAAAACATCCAGATTTAAATCCAGACTTGGTATTTGGATGTTTGCAGGATATTCAATTATTTATGCTGCATTCATTCTTCTTAATGTTATGAACCCGAAATTGATGGGTCTGGATATTGGCAGCTTAAATCTTGCCATCATCTTTGGTTTTGGCCTTATTGTATTTGCCTTAATACTTGCTCTTGTTTACAACGCTTTGTGCGGCTGGGTGGAAGAGAAAGCTAACAGGCTGGAAAAAATTGAAAAGAAAATAAGTAAAAGGAGCAAATTATGAAGTATTTACCATCCCCATGGGCAATTATAATATTCATAGCATTTGTAATTCTGGTATTATATATTTCCTACTATTTTTCCAAAAGAACCCGTTCTTCTGAAGGATATTTTGCTGCTGGCGGTAAAATTCACTGGTCCATAAATGGAGTTGCATTTGCAGGCGATTACCTGTCAGCAGCTTCTTTTTTAGGCATATGCGGAATGATAGCAGTAGCTGGTTATGATGGCTTTTTATATTCCATAGGTTACCTTGCCGGTTGGATTGTTGCACTTTTTGTGGTAGCAGAACCGATTAAAAGACTCGGTAAATTTACATTTACAGATGCGCTTGATGCAAAATTCAACTCGCGTGGAATTAAATTAGTTGCTGCAATAAGTACCCTGATTGTTTCATTATTTTATCTGATTCCGCAAATGGTAGGGGCAGGATCGCTGATTACACCACTTTTAGGATTGCCGCACTGGGCTGGAGTTTTGATGGTCGGGACAATAGTAATAATCATTGTTGCAACTGCCGGTATGGCATCAACAACATATGTCCAGTTTATTAAAGGAACTCTGCTTATTGTCTTTTCACTTGCACTTGTAATTACACTTTTTTCAAGAGGCTTTTCCACTGCTCCTGACCAGGGTGGAGATGTGCCATTTCATCAGTTCAAAACAATCCCCATAGAATCTTTATCCGACAAAGGTGTCACGATCAGTGATAAATCATATACATTCATAAAGGAATGGAATATAGATGATAAGGGCAATGAGCTGATTTTTATCGAACTCTCAAAAGACAATGTAAATACAGTTTGGAAGGTAAATGAAAGCTCAAAAGTTTTAGAAGAGACTTTGTTTATTACACAATTTGCAGATGGTAAAAAACTTTATAACGGCGGAACAATAGATGAAAAGAAATTTTATCAGGTTGGAAATTTAAGTGAAATAGATGGTAAGTCACCTGCAAAAACCGGTACATTAAATCCCCTCAGCTTTTTTTCGACAATAAAGACAAGTACGGTTCTTTTATGGAATAAGCAGGTTGTCAAAGATGCAGATAGAGCCATAACCATATATTATCAGAATCCTACTTCCGGTTCAGAGATTTTAAGGCCCGGAAGGATTTATAAGCTTGACGCAGACAGAGGAGCGACTACCACTGACAGGCTTGATTTCATTTCATTGATGCTTGCATTATTTTTTGGCACAGCCGCACTTCCGCATATTTTAATCCGTTATTATACTGTTCCAAGTCCGATAGCTGCGAGGAAATCTACAATTGTGGCAATTGCAGCGATAGGATTATTTTATATATTGACTCTTTACATGGGGCTTGGCGCTATGACAAATGGAGTAATTGATTTGACTAATGACA
>JAMCVO010000689.1 GCA_023475715.1 Actinomycetota bacterium | reverse complement strand
CCAGGATCTCCTTATGGATATATATGATAGGCCAGATTTTGTACGAAAGCTTTTTAAAAGAATTACAATTGAGAGGAAAAAATGGTTTATAGATAGGGCTGATTTTTTGCATACTGAAATAGGGCCGGGTATTATTTTAAACGATGAGGTAAGCTCTCCTGTCATTTCTCCAAAAATTTATGAAGAATTTATTCTTCCGTCTGAAATGGAATTAGCTGATTTTCATGGCGGTGTTTCGTACTGGCATAGTTGTGGAGATACAACAAATTTTATAAAATTAGTAAGAAAAATCCCGGGACTAAAACTTTTCCATGTCAGTCCATTCACAGATTTAAAAACTGCTGTTGAAGAAATAGGGAAAAATGGTATTGCTCTTCAAATATGTTTAAATCCTGTAACTGATATTCATATGGCTTCAAAAATGGAAATGGAGAAAAAACTTAAAGAAATAGTTGAGACATGTGGAGATACTGCTTATACTATAAGAGTGGATGGAATACAAAAAATTAATTCATCTGATTATGAAATAAAAAAACTCAAGGATTGGATAGAAGTTGCAAAAGAGGTGCTTCCATAAAGCTGATTTATTTTTTATAAATTTCTTAAGAACTCTTATAAAATAAAAATTTTATCAACCCAAAGTTTATTATAATACAATCTATATTTTAAAAAGGTGATTATTTCCTATGGTAAAAGAAATCAAAATAAAATTTGAATCTAAGATGGGTGAATTAAAGTTTAACTCCATTCCTGTTTTCAAATACAATAAAACTCTATCACAAGAGGTAAAGGATGGAAATATAACCCGTAAAAAATCTATAGAGCTTCTGGAACAAATGCTTGCCATCCGTACCTTTGAAGAAATGCTGGTTGAAATAATGGCCGGGATATATAGTCCTCTGCCGGGATTTAAATATGTCGGACCTACACACCTGTCCATTGGACAGGAAGCAACTTCTGTTGGCTCTATATCAAACATAAGTGCCGATGATTATATTACAAGTTCCCATAGAGGACATGGGGATGCCATATCAAAAGGATATAATGCCATAAAGTTAGTAAGTACAGATAAATTAAAAGAACTTATAAAAAAAAGCCTGAAGTATGTTTTAGCTATAGATAAAAATTACAATGAAAAAGACTCAAGAGAAATACTGCAAGAGAAGGCTCTAAAAATACACATATATAGAATGATAGCCGAACTCTTTGGAAGATCTGATGGCTACTGCCGTGGTGTTGGCGGTGGTATGCATATAGCAGATTTTGAGCTGGGTCATCTTGGTGCCAATGCCATAGTGGGAGGACATATGGCCATTGCAGCAGGTGCAGCCATATCCTGCAGATATCAGCGCAATGAAAGATTAGTGCTATGCCTGGCAGGGGACGGCGCCTACAGTAATGGAATAGCTCATGAATCAATGAATCTGGCTGCTATGGCACAGTTTAGTAATGGACTTATGGATATAAAATATGGAGTCCCGGTTATTTTTGCAATAGTAAATAACGGATATGCCATGTCTGGCCAGGAAGCTGGTGAAATAACAGGACTGGACTACCTTGCCAGAAGAGGCGCTGCTTACAATCTTGATTCAATGCATGCAGAAGTTGTCGATGGAATGAATGTAGTTGCTGTAATGGATGCGACAAAACGTGCAGGCTCCCTTATAAAAAAAGGTAAAGGTCCGGTACTGCTTGAGTTTATAACCTACAGATATAAAGGCCATAGCTTAAGTGATCCCCTATCATACAGAGACCGTTCTGAGATGGAGTTGTGGCAGGAAAAAGATCCGATTAAAACATTTAGCGATAAGCTACTTGAAACTACTTTTCCGGAAGAGCAGGGCGGTAAAATCACTGAAAAAGATATAAAAAAATTAAAAGATGCAGCCTACAGTCGTAATGCCCAAATAGCAAAACTTGCTGCAGAAGCTTTGCCGCCATCTGAGGACAGCCTTTTAAGTTTTGTTTTTTCAGGTAAAAAACCTGATGAAATCCCAAAAAGTTTTTCCAGTCCCAAAACTTTAAAACCCATTCCTTCCTATAAAAGAGATGATAAAGGTCAGATAAATACAAGACTTGCTATAAGGGAAGCACTGGTTGAAGAGATGGCCAGAGATGGCAGGGTTGTCCTCTTTGGAGAAGATGTCGCAGATTACGGCGGTGCTTTTGGTGTAACAAATGAACTTCTGGGCCTATTTGGAAGAAACAGAGTTTTTAATACTTCAATATCGGAATCAGGTATTGTAGGAGCTGCTGTAGGAATGGCTATGACAGGGCTAATTCCAATTGCTGAGATTATGTATGATGATTTTATCTTAATGGCTATGGATCAGATCGGTAACCAGGCGGCCAAATGGAGCTATATGTCCGGAGGGCAGATAAGCATACCTATGGTTATTAGAACAACTATTGGCGGCGGCAAAGGATATGCAGGCCAGCATTCGCAGTCCTTAGAGGCAATAGCTGCCCATATGCCAGGACTTATAGTAATTGCACCCTCAAATGCATATGATGCAAAGGGTCTTTTAAAATCTGCAATACGGGGCAGTAACCCAGTAATATTTTTTGAACATCAGTTTGTTTATAATCTGCTATCAGAAGTTCCTGACAAAGAGTATTTAGTACCTATAGGAAAAGCTGATATAAAAAGGCAAGGATCTGATATTACTATAGTATCATGGTCCAATACTGCAGTTGAATCTATAAAAGCAGCAGAAATTTTAGATAAAGAGGGAGTTTCGGCAGAAGTTATAGATATAAGAACTCTGGTTCCTTTAGACATTGAAACAATTATAAATTCAGTTAAAAAAACAGGGCGGGTTATTGTAACTTCTCAGGAAGTAACTCAGGGCAGTTTTGCTGCTGAAGTTGCATCCCAGATTCAGGAGAAAGCTTTTGACTATTTGGACGGGCCTGTCCTGCGGCTTTGTGCACCTGATGGAATTCCTCCATCTGCCAGCAACCTTGAGAAATTATTTTTACCTGATGCTGAAAAATTGGTGGAAGTAATAAGAGGAATATTTAATTAATTCTTAATTTAATGAAGAAGTGAATTTTAAATAAAAGAAATAATAAGTACATATATTAATTTATAAACGTATAATAATTTAGTTATAAAAAGTGATTAAAAAAATATGCTTTGGAAATACAGATTTAAAAGTAAGTAAAATAGCCTTAGGTGGGATTCCTATTACACGGCTTACCATGGGTAATGCAATAAAAGTGGTAAGGGATGTTCTGGATATGGGAATAAATTTTATAGACACTGCAAATATTTACGGGGATAGTGAAGAAAAGATTGGAAAGGCTATAAAAAAATATAGCAGAAGCAGCATAATTTTATCTTCCAAATCAACAGCTACTGATAAAAAGACTTTTCTTAATCATTTAAATTTAAGCTTAAAACGTTTGGATACAGACTATATCGATATATATCATCTTCATGCAATAAGCTCGGAAGAAAAGTTACAGGAAGTTATGGGAGAGAATGGGGCATATTATGGCCTCAAGAAAGCAGTATCCGATGGCAGAGTAAGATATTTTGCTTTTAGCTCTCACAATCCCAGAATAGCAAAAAAATTAATGCTAACCAAAAAATTTCAAGTAGTGCAACTTCCTTTCAATTTCGTAGACACTGAGGCAGAAAAAGAACTAATACCCCTGGCCAGGAAAATGAATATAGGTTTTATTGCAATGAAACCTATGGGAGGAGGCATGCTGGAAGATGCGAATTTAGCTTTTAGGTTTCTTTCTCAATTTGAAGGAATTGTTCCAGACCCTGGTATAGAAAAAACAGAAGAGATGGCTGAAATTATAAAAATTGCAGAAGATCCCCGTCCTTTAAATACAGGAGAAAAAGAAAAAATTGAAAAGATAAAAAAAGAACTCGGGAGCTCCTGGTGCCACCACTGTGACTATTGCCAGCCATGCAAACAGGGGATTGCTATAAGCACAGTTTTAAGCACTAAGAGTAATATAAAAAGACAGACTTTTGATGATAATATTAGAATTGCAGGTGAGGCTATGGAGAAAGCAAAAGAATGTATCGAATGTAGAAAATGTGTCAAAAAATGTCCTTATAATCTGGATATCCCAACCCTTCTTAAAGAAAATATTTCTTTATGGGAAGTTTATAAGGAAAAATTTGTAAATAATAAATAAACAAAATTATAAATTACTTTCTCCCTTATTTTTTCAAACCAACCATATAACTTTAGAAACCTTACGTGAAATTGCTTCCCGTAAATATTACCAAAACCTGGCATTTTTAAGATTTATTTTAGTAAAACGGCTAGAAGATATGGCATTGCTGTGAATTTAAACGTTTTATTGACAAGGAAATTTAAACGTTTTAAAATATTTTGTAATAGTTAAAAAATATTAAACAATATATAAAAATTGGATAAAAACAGCATCTGAAAGGCAAATAATGGGCGATGACAGATCCACGGAAAGAGTATACAAGACCTATAAAGGGCTTTTACCTGACAGGGTACCTGTACAGGACCTGATAGCAAATATCGAGACAATCGAACATTATGGCAGAGAAAAAATAAATTCAAAAAATGCCCATAAGGTAACAATTAGGGCGTTAAAAGAAATTCTGGATATTTCCCAATGTGAAATTTCAATTCCTGAAAATTTAGAATCAACGATCCATAAATCTGAAGATGGTTTTATATATAAAGGCGAATGGTGGACTCAAACAATAATAGAAAGACCGTTTAAAACAGTGAAGGAACTGGAAAAGTTAGTGAATAATGATATTGATAAAATATACGGATCTATTGCTGAAGGAAAGATATGTGAACAGGCGACTTTGTCATCAACACTAAGAAGTAAAAGAGATTTGCCTCTGACACCATCATACCTTAAACAACTTTATAAAGATTTAGCTGACGAGCTTTACCCCACTGTCTTAATTTTACCTATAATCGTACCCTGTCTTACAACTGCATATGTAAGAGCAGGACTGGATTTTTTCGCTTATTTATACAAGGATAATAAGGAGTTAGTCTCCAGATGGCTTGAAGCAATTACTGTTCATGAAATATTCAGAATTGAAGGTATGGCTGATTCAAGTGTCAGCAGAATTGCGATAGTTGCCGATGATGTTGCATTTAATTCCGGTCTGATGTTCCCTAAATCGTTTTTAAATGAGGAGTTTTTCCCCAGGCTGAAAAGAATAAATAATATATTAAAGGCAAAGGGTTATACAATAATCTTTCACTCAGATGGAGATAAACGAGCCATAATTCCTGATCTTATATCCACAGGTATCGATGCAATAAATCCAATTGAGGTAGATGCCGGCATGTGGGTTGGAGATTTAAGAAAGGAGTACCCGGATCTTGTACTGACAAACCCGATAGATGCAAATACACTGCTTACAAGAGGAACAACTGAAGAAGTTAAAAGTACTGTAATAAAAGCTTTTAATGAGGCCGGGAAAGAAGGAAAATTGACTCTTGGTTCCTCGCTGCAGGTTCAGCCTG
>JAMCVO010000040.1 GCA_023475715.1 Actinomycetota bacterium | reverse complement strand
TTTATGGCACCTATAACTCTCAGGCTCAAAATATGGTAATCATAGGATCAAATGATGAAGATATGGCTTTTGCTGCAAATCATCTGGCAAAAATAGGCGGCGGTTTTTTAGCAGTATCCGGTGGTAAAGTGATAGGAGAATTACCACTAAGGGTTTATGGACTATTGTCAGATGAGCCGCTTTCTGTTGTGCTCAATAAAATCAAAAAATTGTATGATGCTACACATGAGATTGGGTGCACATTTAAAGAGCCATTTCACTCAATGGGATTTATGGCTATTCCTGTTTGTTTAGGTGCCATAAAAATAGCTCCGCAAGGGCTTATAGATGTATGGAAGGGAAAAGTTATTGATGTTATCAAGGGATAGTATTTGAATTATTAGGGAAATAATGTCTATGGCATAATTTACTTTTTATACTTATATGAAAATAATATTAAAGGCCATCTTTATAGAGGTATTTACCTCCTAAAGATTTTGAAATATAAAAATAAAAGTATATCAGTTAGCACTAGATCAGTTAATCTTGTGTCTAAATAATAACAAGGATCAAAAGACGAAAGGACAATAAAATGAAAAAAATTGGAATGATAGTACTCGTTGTGGTACTTACAGTTTCAATGGTCGGGATTGGAATCGGATGCAAAGCAACTACTCCGGAAACAACTGCAGCAGCCGAAACAACTGCAGCAGCCGAAACAACTGCAGCAGCCGAAACAACTGCAGCAGCCGAAACAACTGCAGCAATTAACTTAGAGGATTATGCTACAAGAGGTCCAAATGGTGAAGTGCCGGTAGATTACAAAAAACTAAGTTTAACTGAAGAAGAAAAAGAAACAATTAGAAAAGGTAATTATAAAGCAGCAACATTGATGTTAACACAATTTGAATTCTTCACAGCAGTAGTTTCAGGAGCACAATCGGTTTTTGACGATCTAAATATAAAGATAGTTGCAAAAATGGATGCTCAAAGGGATGTTGTAAAGCAAAGTGATAATGTTCAAACAGTTTTGGCATTAAATCCGAAAATAATTGTAGCTCTATCATTAGACCCAGTTTCATCTGCACAAGCTTTTAAACCAGCAATAGACTCTGGTGTTATTTTATCCTTTTTAAGCAATCTACCGAAAGATTATAAATTTATGGTTGATTATTGGGGACTTGTAACTGATGATCTTTTTGGTATGGGCAAGGCATGTGCTGAAATGCTGGCAGATTCTATGGGTCAAAAAGGTAAAATTGGTTTTCTGTTCTATGATCAAAATTTCTATGTATCTAATCAGCGAGACCAGGCTTTTAAGGCCGTTATACAAGCAAATTATCCTGATATGGAAATTGTATCTGAAGGTGGAGTTGCAGATTTTAGTAAAAGCAATGAAGTTGTTGCAGGTATGCTAGCTACACATCCAGAAATTGAAGGGTTGTATGTAACATCAGATGATGCAATGGGAGGAGCGTTAGCCGCTCTTAGAGAAGCAAATAGGCCTGATATTAAAGTTGTAGGTATAGATTTAGGATTGCAAAGTGCTATAGATATGGCACAAGGCGGAAACGTTATCGGTATTGTAGCAGATTACGCTTACAATATTGGAGTTGCACTTGGTATTTGCGGTGCATATGGGATTATTGAAAAAGAACCACCAAATTTTGTAACTGTTGATCTTATTAAAATATCTAAAGACAACATTCTGGAAGGCTGGAAAGCATCCTTAAATGTAGAAGCACCTAAAGAATTACAAGACGCTGTTAATGCAAACAAATAATGCATAATATGTATAGCTGGGGATATGATAAAAAATCCCCGGCTATACTCTGGATTAGGATGACATTAGGAATAAAAAATATAATTTTTATTAAGGAAGAATTAAAAAATTATTAAAAAAAATATCAATCTGTAAAAAATTTTAAAATAATATGAGGATATTTTATGGATATAGATAACTTTATATTGGAAATGGTCAATATAAATAAAGACTTCAGTGGAGTCAATGTACTCAAGGACATAAATTTTGATTTAAAAAGAGGGGAAATCCATGCAATTATAGGTCAGAATGGGGCTGGAAAGTCTGTACTTATGAAGATTCTGGATGGGGTTTATACAAGAAGCAGCGGTAAAATAATTATTAATGGTAAGGAAGTCAACTATTCTACACCTATGGAAGCAAGAAAATTGGGTATAGGAATGATATTCCAGGAATTCAGTTTAATTCCAGGCTTGACAGTTGCAAAAAATATATTTTTAAATAGAGAAATTAAAAAAGGCATATTAGTTAAAGATAGGGACATGATTAAAACTTCTAAAGACATACTTGAAAGTTTGGGAGTAAATATAAACCCGAGGAGAATTTTAAGGGATTTGCCGGTTTCATATAAGCAACTTGTTGAAATAGCAAAAGTAATTTCCCAGGATAGAATAATAATAATAATGGATGAACCAACAGCTTCACTTGTCCAGTCTGAAGTTCAATTATTAAATAAAGTAATCAAAAAGCTTAAGGAAAAAGGTATCTCAATTATATATATAACTCACCATTTAAAAGAAATATTTGAAATTTGTGATAGGGTGACTGTTATTCGTGATGGAAAAAATATATTAACTAAAAAAATAAATGAAACTGATCTACCCCAATTAATTGAAGCTATGTTGGGTAAAAAAGTAAAAGAATTAATTAAATTTCAAAGTGAAAATCCTATAGGAAGAGATAAAGTCCCCATACTTGAAGTTAAGGATCTCGATTTGGGTGGTAAAGAGAAAGTTTCATTTAAGTTATGGCCCAGGGAAGTGTTAGGCTTTGCAGGACTGATGGGTGCTGGCCAGAATGCACTGGTTAAAGCAATTTTTGGTATTTATCCTAATTTAAAAAAAGAATTATACATCCATGGTAAAAAGGTAAATATAAAAAAGCCTGAAGATTCTTTAAAATATAAAATTACTATGGTCCCCGAAGAACGCCAAACCCAAGGTCTCATAATAGATCATACTATTAAGGATAATATTATATTATCGATATTGAACAGGCTTAAAGGAATTCTTTTCTTTAGTAATAAAAGGGCTAATGACATAACCAAAAAATTCGTAAATGATTTAAACATTGTAACAACAACAATATACAAAAAAGTTAAATTATTATCAGGAGGTAATCAACAGAAAGTAGTGATATCTAAAAATTTAGCTGTTGATCCTGATATTATAATATTAAATGATCCAAATTTCGGGGTAGATGTAGGTTCTAAACAGGATATATTACAGCTTATTCGTAACTTTGGAGATAAAGGTAAAAGTGCGATTTTTATTTCTTCTGAATTTGAAGAAATGGCAAATGTCTGCGATAGAGTAATTATTATGAAGGAAAGATCAATAGCAAAAGAATTCATAAGGAATAAAAACTTTGAATTAACAGAAGAACTACTTGTTCGTGAAGCTCAGTAATTTAAGTTATATTAAAAGAATTTATAATAATAATTTTAATGTATTGAGGAGAAGATAATAAATGGGTAAAACAGAACAGCTAGGAGATAGAGAAAAGCTATTTACTACAGCAAGAATTAGAGAAAATGCGATCTACTTTATTATGTTAGGAATATTTATTGTTTTTTCAATACTTCTGAGGGATAAAGGTTTCCTTTCTTCTTCAAACATGATGAACATATTAAGACAAACGGCTATTATATCAATTATGGCTGTAGGCTTTACATTTGTACTTGCATGTGGTGAATTTGACCTCTCAGTAGGTTCGACTATCGCGTTATGTTCCCTTTTAGGTGCTATGACACTCCAAAGATATGGGATTGCACCTGCAATTATTGTGGCGCTAACCGCAGGTATATTTATAGGTGCAATAAATGGTGCATTAATTGTAAAAATAAAGATGCCTTCATTTTTAGCAACACTTGCAACTCAAGGCATAATTTATGGTTTAGCAAGATGGATAACAAATCTTCAGGCAATACCTGTAACGAATACTAAATTTACTTATGTATTTGGAGGCGGGGATGTTGGTCCAATATCAACATTATTCATATGGACAGCAGTAGTTGTAGCAATTGGACATATAATAATGGTAAATACTCCCTTTGGTAGAAAAGTAGTTGCAGTCGGTGGAAATAAAATAGCTGCTACATTTTCTGGTATAAATGTAGGTAATGTCAAATGGTTGCTTTTTATAGCAATGGGTTTCATTGCGGCTCTCGCAGGGCTTCTTTATAGTGGTAGGCTCGCCGCTGCAAGATATAGTCTTGGGGAAGCTGATGTTTTTACTATCGTTGCTGCGGTTGTCATTGGAGGCAACAGTATATATGGTGGAAAAGGAACAATAATTGGCGCTTTTATTGGCTCAATAATCCTTGGCATGATAAATAATGGATTAATTTTATTTGGCCTTAGCGTTGATCAGCAAATAATATTTAGGGGTGTAATTATTTTAATAGCTGTTGCACTGAGCGTAAAAGAATGATTTATAATAACAGGGTTAGATAAGAGTGAGGGCATTATGATAGTAGATTTTCACTTACATATTGATAATAAAAGTATTGGTGAAAAATATTCAGCTGATGACATAGTTGATGCTATGGATAATTCAGGCATAGATATGTCAGTAATATTAGGTAATGATCAGGCTGATGCAGGTTATAAGCAACCATGGGTAGACTCATCTATAATGGCAGTACCTGTTAACTGTAGCGATGAAGAGATAGCATCCTATTGTAGTCAGCATCCCGATAGATTAATGGGTTTTACCTCTATCCATCCTGATAGATACCAACCACATAAAAAGGTAGAAAGAGCTATTAAAGAATTTGGTATGAAGGGAGTAAAGATATATCCCCATTCTGGCTTTTATCCTAACGATCCAAGACTAAATGAAGTTTATCAAAAGTGTATAGATTATGATATACCTGTGATGATTCACACTGGAATAAAAGCTTTGCAATGGCAAAGTTTAAAATATAATAATCCTTTATATATTGATGATATAGCAACAAATTTTCCTGATTTAAAAATTGTAATGTGTCATGGAGGATATCCTTGGGTGGAAGAGTTTATTGTGGTCGCTTACTCTAATTCAAATATATGGGTTGATCTCACGGTTCTTGATTATATTGAAAAGATTTTTAAAGTGAACATGTTGGCAGAAAGTACTATAAAGCGATTAAGTGATTTAATAGGTTCTGAGAGACTTATTTGGGGTTCAGAAGGTCCATATATGAACCTGCCTCTATTTGGAAGTCATGGCCCTGAACATTACGCTGAGTCACAGGATTTTCTGGTTAGACGTTTTGATTTTCTTTCGGAGACAGATAAGAATAACATATTAGGGGAAAATGCAAAAAGATTATTAAAAATAAAATGATGTTAGTTTTTTTTCAATAATTTATTTAGTAATTAGCACAAAAAAAAACAAAAAGGAGTAAAAAGATGGACAAGCTAATAATCACTATAACATGTGATTCGACTATGTCGTATCCGGACAACCCAGTATTATTGAAGTTGTTAACAT
>JAMCVO010000030.1 GCA_023475715.1 Actinomycetota bacterium | reverse complement strand
ATAAGAAATGTGATATACTACCATAAAACCTCTCCAAATATCTTTATTAAAAGAGCAAATACAAGATTATGCAGAATTGCACTTAACCCCATGCCAAGAGCTGATGCACCGGTAAGAATAAAAAATACCTTTGCAATCTTTGAAAAAATAGTTTTTGCAGCAAGGATAATCAGCACTATTCCCATAACTGATATAACAACTCTTAAGTATACACCTGTAATTATACCTATATAGGGAACGATGTATAAGTACATACCAGCTGTTACCATAATAAATAAAGCAAATGTTATCCAGAAAATTACAACTGTGGATATATAAATTTTATTTTTAGTAGTATTTTCGGCAATCACCCCCCTTTAATATTTTCTAAATGTTCCTTAAATAAGCTACCTGGCAGCTCTTTAAGAATTCTAAACCATAATTTAAAAGTCTTGCAATCTGACTTTTTATCTTTTATTTCTCTCATAAGCAAATCATGAAAATTTTTATAATTCCAGTCCTAATAATAAGTTTTTTTCTCTTGCTAACCTGATTGCATTTCCATAACGATTTAGTTCCATGGATAATTGTTTTCTGCCAAATTCAGTTAAACGATAATATCTTCGTCTCTCGTCATCAAACTCCGGATCGGGCCTCTCATATGCTTCTTCAATTAACCTGTCAACAATCATCCGCTTAATAGACCCATATAATGTTCCGGGCCCCATTTCTATTTTTCCATCTGAATCATATTTCACCTGTTTCATTATTTCATAACCATGTCTTTCTTTGTCACTAAGAGCCAGAAGAATATAAAAAACAGAAGGAGTTAATATTTGCATGTATTGCTTTTGTTTCATTATATCTGTATTATATATCGAAAACGGATATATTGTCAATAAAGTAATTTTATAAGTTTTTTTATTGTTTTTTGCACTTATTATTTTTTATAAGTTTTTATTACTTAAACTATAAGGTCCTGAAATCAAAATTTCAATTATAGCCCAGATTGTAAGTGTAAAATACATAATAATATCAATATAAGGTCTTATAAAAGATAATTCTATGGCAAATAAGATAGAACCATTGCAATTAAAATCTAATTTTTACCAGGAATATTGTTTTAAATGTATATTAATATCTCTTGTTTAAGGTATAATCAATAATAGTGATTAGGATTGTGCCGCTGGGATTATACTTAAAAAATTTAAGTCTTTTGAAAGGTGAAATATCATAATAGTGGAAGAAATATTTAGAAAGGAGCAAAAATGAAATTAACAGTAAGGGAAATAATAAAAGTTATTCCCGGTAAATGGAATGAAGCAATAGAATTACATAAAAAACGTGTTGAGAATGCAACACGTTTGGGTTCACCACCTTTTAAGGTTTACAGGAGTATGAGTGGCCAGGGTGACTGGTCAAATACAATTATTTTGGAAAGGCAATGGGATAGTTTTGCAGCCTGGGAAACCTTTTTTGATAAGGCAGTAAAAGATCCAAAAGTTAATAAAGAATTTATAGAAAAATGGCAGGGTATAGTCCAGAGCCATAATTTTGAATATTATACCCCTCTTGAGATATAAGATAAAAAGATTTGCAAATCTGTGAAACCTAATCAAAAAGTAATTATTACAAAGAACGGGCCATATTTAGTCTCAGGAAAACTACCATTATCTAAAGTTATCTCAATTGTTGGCAGCAGTAATGAACCTGAAAAATGGAAAAAGGGGAAAAAATATCCAGGACAAGAAAACTATGCCCTTTGCAGGTGTGGTAAATCCCAAAACAAACCATATTGTGATGGAACACATATAAAAATAGGTTTTAATGGGGAAGAGACAGCAAGCAAAAAACGATACGAGAACCAGGCTGAAATCATTCAGGGACCCAAACTTGACCTCTCGGATGCAAAAAAATTCTGTTCCAATGCAAGATTCTGTCAGCTCTCAGGTGGTACATGGCATAATGTTAAAAAATCTGATGATTTAGATGCAAGAAAAATTGCAATCAAGACTGCATGCAATTGTCCATCAGGAAGATTAGTTGTCTGGGATAAAAAAACAAAAAAACGATTTGAAAAAAAATTTCAACCATCAATAGAGCTTATAGAAGATCCTCAACTAAAAGTAAGTGGACCAATTTGGCTAAAAGGTGGAATAGAACCAGAATCTGCAGATGGTACCAAATATGAGAAACGAAATCGTATGACTTTATGCAGATGTGGAAAATCTAACAACAAGCCATTTTGTGACGGCTCTCATATAAGTGTTAAATTTAATGATGAAGATAAAAACCTGATTTAATAACTACCGAGAAGGAAAAACCAACCGGCACCATAACTTTAAAATGGATTTTAATGAAATACCGGACGATATGATTAAATACATCTTTTAAGTTTTTATTCAAAGATATTCTGTTTTTTCATCTATTAACAAAAATGGTTGAAAATGTATCAAAATAAATCACATTATATAAACGAAGAACAACATATCCAAAATCATAATTGCAAATGCGGCAAGGATTGTTTGTCGTGTAACGCAGAGGAATTAGCTGTAAATTGTGGTTGCACCAATGATGCAAAACAATATGAATATAATTTGAAAAATAAGTTAACACATGAGCATCATGCTAAGGGAATGCACGATCACAGCAATATTACAAAAATGAGCCATCAGGATCACGAAGCAGCAATGACAAATCCCCAAATGGCAAAGCAGATGGAAAAAGATATGGCAAAAAGATTCTGGATTTCACTGATTTTTTCAATTCCGATTCTGCTTTATTCACCCCTTGCAGTAAACATATTCAAAATTAATCTTCCAAGCCCTGTACCTGTAAATTGGCTTCTATTTATACTTACAACTCCAGTGGTGTTTTGGACTGGTTCTATTTTTATTACCGGAGCTTATCATTCTATAAAAAATAAAAAACTTAACATGTCCGTGCTAATTTCAACTGGTGTTCTGGCTGCCTACTTATTCAGTGTTTTCATAACCATATTCACAGGTGGCGAGACTTTTTTTGAAGCAGCCGCAATGCTTATAACCTTTGTATTGTTTGGCCACTGGATGGAGATGAAATCACGTCGTGGAACATCCGATGCCCTGAGAACATTATTAGCTCTGGTTCCTCCTCAGGCAACTATTCTAAAAGAAGGCAAAGAAGTAATAATCCCAACAAGCAAGCTAAGTATTGGTGACATTGTTCTTGCAAAGCCCGGTGACAAAATACCCATAGATGGAGAAATAGTAAATGGAGAAACAACAATAGACCAGTCTATGGTAACGGGAGAATCAATTCCTGTTAATAAAAAAACAGGTGATAAGGTTATTGGCGGATCAATAAATAAAACAGGTTCTGTGCAGTTTAAGGTAACCCAAACAGGAAGTGATACCGCTTTAGCTCAAATAATCAAATTAGTCGAGCATGCACAAAATTCAAAAGCTCCAGGTCAGAGAATTGCTGACAAGGCTGCTGCTTATTTGGTTATACTGGCAATTGGAGCAGGACTGCTTACATTTTTAGCTTGGTACATATTTGGTGCAAAAGGATTACTGCCATCATTGACTTTTGCAATATCTGCGATTGTAATTGCCTGTCCAGATGCTCTTGGGCTTGCTACACCAACGGCAGTTGCAGTAGGCACGGGAATTGGAGCCAGAAACAACATTTTAATAAAGGATGCAGCTACTTTGGAGCAGACTTCTAAAATCCAGTCTATAGTTCTTGATAAAACAGGCACCATAACGGAAGGAAAGCCGGTTGTAAAAGATGTAATTGCTATGGAAGGAATTTCGGCCAGTGACTTACTGTATTTTTCAGGATCAGCGCAGAAATTATCCCGGCATCCTTTCAGTGAAGCTATAGTCAGTGAGTCAAAAAAGCAAAATATACCTCTTTCCCAGGATATAAGCGGCTTTGAAGCCGTCTCAGGACATGGGGTAAAAGCTAAAATTGACGGCAGGCAGGTTTTAGTGGGAACATCTAGGTTTTTAAATGATGAGAAAATTGATTTATCTGCCATAAAAGTTATATCGGAAAAACTGCTTCAGGAAGGGAAAACCGTAAGTATTGTATCTCTGGATGGCAGAGCAATTGGAGTTTTGTCTGTTTCCGATGAAATAAAGAAAACCGCTAAAGCTGCAATTGAAGGCTTAAAAAGATTAGGAATTGAATCCGCTATGATTACAGGCGATCATAAAATAATAGCAGACAGCGTTGCAAAAGAAGTTGGCATTGACAGAGTTTTTGCCGAAGTCCTGCCATCTGATAAATCCAATTATATTAAAAAACTCCAGGATGAGGGAAAGTTTGTAGCAATGGTGGGTGATGGTATAAATGATGCCCCGGCACTTGCACAAGCCAATATAGGAATAGCAATTGGTGCGGGCACAGATGTTGCAATAGAAACTGCAGATATAGTTCTGATGAAATCAGATCCTTTCGATATACTTAAGGCAATAAAGCTTTCAAAAGCAACAGTGCGAAAAATGAAAGAAAATCTTTTCTGGGCGGCAATTTATAATGTCCTTGCAATACCAGTTGCAGCAGGAGTATTCTACAACTCATTTGGATTGTCGCTTAGACCGGAAATTTCCGCTCTTCTTATGTCTGTTTCTTCAATTATTGTAGCAACAAATGCAGTGCTATTAAAACGGGTGGAACCAAAACTAAAAGAAACTTAGTTATGAAATATATGTATTAATAGCTGGATTGAAGAAAGACCGTATAAATATTTCCTTTACAAAAGGAAACTTTATTAATATAATTTCCTTATTATGAGGAAAGAGCTAATAAAAAATCTAATTACCGATTTTCATGAAGGCAGTATACCTGTTGCAAAGCCAAGACTTTTAGAGATACCGATAAATTCAAAAAAAATAATTGCTTTAACAGGTGTGCGCAGAAGTGGTAAAACCTATCAACTATATAGTGTAATAACAAGATTAATAAAACAAAAAATCAAGTTAAATAATATCTTATATTTTAATTTTGAAGATGAAAGGATAGATAAAAATTCTTTTATTTTAAATAATATAATTGAATCATACCAGGAATTATATCCGGGAATTAATTTGAGTGATTGTTATTTTTTGTTTGATGAGATTCAGAATATAAGCGATTGGGAAAAATTTACGAGAAGGATATATGAACAGATCTCAAAGAATATATTTATAACAGGTTCAAACTCAAAACTGCTAAGCAGAGAGATTTCGACTTCACTCAGGGGTAGAAGTATAAATTTTGAAATTTTTCCTTTAAGTTTTGAAGAATATTTAAATTTTTCAGATATAGAAATAAGTTTAAATTCCACAAAATCTGTTTCAGCAATTATAAATACCTTTGAAAAGTTTTTATCCAGCGGAGGTTTCCCCGAGCTTATTCGGATAGATAGTGAAATTAAAAATAAAATCCTTCAGGAGTATTTTAATGTCATGATGTTTAGAGATTTGATTGAAAGATATGATATTAAGCAAACAGCAATCCTTAAGTATTTTTGTGGAATTTAAACTTATTT
>JAMCVO010000188.1 GCA_023475715.1 Actinomycetota bacterium | reverse complement strand
CATTTGAAGGCTTAAGCGGGCATGGTTCCTCCTCCGGGAGGGGAGCGAAGCCTGAAACTGAGCTGGCTTTTACTCGCCGGGGAAAAGCCTGCGTGTTTTTGAAATACCCATCATGGCTCTTAAAATTTTCCTTTATTGCTATCACGAAATTTTAGATGCTTCCATATTTTACTTATTTTCTCTTATGTAGTTGGAAGAAAATTGCAGTGTCTTTTTGGGGCCGCTTCTAAACAGGTGGTAAAAAAATCTCCTGAATATATGATATTTCCTTCTTTTACTGTTTTCACCCAAGCCGCCCGCATTTCCGGAATTTTGTGAATAATCAAGAACATCGGTACCTGAGTGAATCTGGTCCGGCCTTAATTTTTTCCTGACAGCGCTGGAAACAGGGTCCTTACAGAATTCTACTATCGGCCTGCATACCTTTTCCCAGGTATAATCCTGCGATATTGCAGTTACGTTCTTTCTGCAGTCCAGTATAAAAGGTTTGTTGTCAGCCAGTGAAATTATCGCTTCAGCAAGGCCGTCTGCATCCCCTGCCATCACTGTAATCCCAAGGCTTTCTTTTTCAACAAGCTCGCTTAAACTATCTCCTCTTGTTGAAATAACAGGCAGCCCCGCCCAGAAATAATCCAGAATTCTTGTCCTGAAAGCAAATCTTGTCTCGATATGATTTGGGTGCGTTATTATGCCTGCGTCAGATTCAAGCAAATAATTCTGCCTTTGGTCATATTCTATCCATCCAAAATTGAAAAATACATTTTTATCAAGGACATCAAGCTGGGCAGCAAGCTCAGCTGTTTCATTTACAAGCGACAATTCCTTGACCTGTGGATTTGGATGCCTGACACCCAGGAAATAAAGTTTTATATCTTTCCTTATATCTTTAATCTTTGCCATTGCCTTGATTAATGTAAGAGGATCAAACCAATTGTAAATGCCGCCGCCCCAGATTATCACAAAATCATCCTTTTCTATGCCTTTGATTACACCTTTTAAAACCTGCATGGTGTGAACAGGCTTATTTGACGGCAGCCCGAAAGGAACGACATCAATCAATTTCCTCATTTCGGGATCCTGGTTATAGGAATAAGGATTGACCCTGTTTAATGCAGCCAGCATACCCATCCAGAAATCTCTCTGACGCTCAGAGGCACAGATGTAAAAGTCTCCATAGTAAAGCATCTCATTAGCAATAAAATGCACTGACTTGTAAATATCAAGCTGCCTTTCCATTGTCTCGTCCTTATACTCAACAAGCGTGGCAAGATTATATGGATCATAAATGTCCATGATAATGTATTTATCGGAATTTCTGATACATTTAAATTTGGAAAACGTCATTCCGCCGCAAAGCACTATATCCGACTGACTTATGATATTTTTAAGAGTGCTTTCGTCACTGTACTGAACTATCCTGAAGACCTGTTCGGCCAGGTTGCTTTCATTAGGAATTGCCAGGATTACATTCATATGCTCGGAAAGTATTTTCGCAAAATTCCAGGCCCTGATTGCAGGTCCGGCCATATCTTTTGAAACTATTTCACTTGAAATTATCAACACAGTTCTCTTAATCTGCTTTTCAAAAATCTCATAAATTCCCAGAGACTTTAAGATGTCAATCTGATTTCTCTGGTACTGGAGGTCAGGCGAAACTGCGAGAAACTGGCCCTTGAAATATGTAAAAACCGCCTTATCATCCCTTTTCCTGCCGGCTTGTATTTTTGCTCTTTTTTCTTTTAATTTCGGCAGCTCATCAAAAAAGCTCTTTACTGCCATCAAAGAACTTAAGGGTTCCTTGCCGATTGAAATGCCTGGTAAAACCGTGGCAGCACCATTTTGGGCAGCAGAAACAGGTGATGCAGGCATACTTGATTCTCCAAGTCCGCCTGGCCGTGGTGCCTTCTCAGATTGACCTGTCTGCTCCTTTAATGTAAAGTCATAATATTTTTTATAATCAAATTTTACATCAACAAAAATGCGGTTATAAATGCTTGCCAGTGTTCCGGAAAAAACTTTTGCAAGGTTTTCATCATCATAATTTTTAAAAACTGAATAAAGGGCATTTCTTTCTTTCAAAAACCTCAGCTTGTCTTCACTGAATATCTTCGAAGTACCATGATGCACATGATATACAATGGATTTTGGGGCAAAAACAACCCTGTATCCAAGAACCCAAAGCCTCCAGCCGAAATCCACATCCTCGTAATAAGCAAAGAAGTCCTCATCAAAACCTCCTGCATCCAGAAGCACCTGCCTGTTTACAAGCATTGCTCCGCCATTTACAAAAGGCAGATACTGGTTCTCATCATGCATGTCTTTCTGTCTGTCGAGGCCATAATCTATCTGGAAGCCTTTGCCTTCAAAATTAACCATACCGCCAACAAAATCAATGGTCCTGCCGTCCATTGAAAGCACTTTGGATCCTGCACAGACAACCTCTTTGTCCTTATAAACAGGTTTAAGAAGCTCTATCAGCCAGTTTACATCCACCTTTGTATCATTGTTTAAAAAAGCAACATATTCTCCGTTTGCTGCCCTGGCACCCTGGTTATTTGCAACTGCAAATCCTTTATTGAAATCATTTTTTATCACTTTAACTTCAGGATAGCTGCCGGTAATAAATTGGACTGAATCATCCGTGGAGCCGTTATCAACTATTATTATTTCAAGCTTATCTTTCGGGTAATCGAGGGTTTTGATGCTGTCAAGGCAGGTATTAAGGTAATCTTTACCATTTAAATTAACTGTTATTATTGAAATAAGAGGACATTGAAAAATTTTTTCCATGCAGATCCTCCTCAAAATGTTACTAAAAAGCAAAAAAAACTTTTTTTAAATTATAACAAACAATTTAATATAAACAATAATTAATGCTAAAATAGACACCAATGAGACAAATTAAGATTACTTTCTTAACGGATAGGATGATTAAAGGCCATGGTGTAGACCTTGTCGTAGACAGGATAGCTGATGGACTTTCAAAAAAAGGATATATTTGTGAAGTTTATGCTAATGTTGTTGATGAAACTTTTGCAAATAGAAAATCGTATAAAATATACAAACTCCCCAGCGTGGGGCTTGCAAATTTCTTTGTTCTTGAGCGTAGAATAAGGAAGTTTGCAACTTTCTTTAACAGCAGAGATACCGATTTATTTATAATACAATCTTTTCCGTTTTACAGCCTTATTCCATTGCTTAAAAAACCTGTACTTGTTGTTGATCATGGCGTTATTTCAGTTGCCGGCCTGCCGTTAAAAAGAAAAATCTACTATATGTACCAGCAGTACAACCAAAACCTTTTTTATTTTAGAAAAGCAAAAAGAATAATAACGGTTTCAAATTACTTGCTTAACCAGCTTCCCAATCATATAAAGAAAAAAGCTTCTTTCATTTACAACGGTATAGACCATTATCAAAATAAAACAGTAGCCGGCAGCGATATCTTAAGATTCAGGGAAAGTCTGGGAGTTTCCGCGCAAGACGTCCTGCTTTTATATGTAGGCAGGTTAAACCTTACAAACCAGCCATACAAGGGACTTGCAGAGCTTGCAGATATTTATCAGAATGTGTCAATAGAAAACCCGGCTATAAAACTGTTAACTGTTGGTTATGGCACTAAAAATGACGAAGAGTTTTTAAAGAACCAGGGAATACTTTGCGCCAGCAATGTTGAAGAAGATATGATGCCGCTGATATATAGTGCTTCTGACATCTACACCACCTGTTCCCGATGGGAAGGATTCGATTTGCCGGTCGGAGAAGCCCAATATTTTGGCAAGCCTTCAATCTGCTATGACATTGGCGCTCATCCTGAGATTTTATTAAATGGGAAAACAGGTTTTATTGTTAAGGATAAAGATGAGTTTACCGGGAAAATAAAATTACTTGCCGCTAATAAAAAATTGCGGGAAGAGATGGGTTCTGCAGCAAAAGAATTTATACAAAAGTTCACATGGCAAAACAGCATTGACAATTATGATAGCCAGATAAGAAAAATATTGAATATCAGTCCGGATGAAAAATTATTGCCGGGAAAAATACAGGCAGAAGAAATAAAAAAGGCAGAAAAAAAAGTTACTGTGTTGATAGTTAATTATAATTCTTCATACCCTTGTCTCAAGGAATGTATCGATTCTTTTAAAAAACAAACTTATAAAAACATAGAACTATTGATTTTTGACAATAATTCCCAAAACAACACAATTGACTTGGTCAGGAAAAATTATGATGGCTTGAAGATTATAAATTCTGAACAAAACCTCGGTCTAGGCGAAGCGATAAACCAGGCGCTTAAAAGCATAACCAGTAAATATGTATTGATTTCAAATTTTGATGTAACTTATGACAAGATAGCAATAGAAGAATTTGTTGCACACATTGCGACACTTGATAATAAATATATTGGCCTTGCACCCAAAATCAAGCTCTATTACCAGAAAGAATATATTGAAAGCGTCGGTGTTTATATAGACAGGAATTTTTATCTTGGATATAACGGGATTGGGCAGCTGGATTTAGATCAATATAACAGATCTGAAGATATTTTTGGAGTTTCATTCACATCTGCATTTTTAAAAACAGATTATCTTTTCAAAAACATTACCGGTCCAATCGAAAAACCTATAGATCCTTCGTTTTTCCTATATTATGAAGACATAGATTTTTGCTACAGGACAAACCTGCTTGGGAATAAATTCAAATCATGCCCGACGGCAATATGTTTTCATAAGTATGCTTACAGTTTCAGGAATGAGCAGACAGCTTTTCAGATTAAATATTATTACCAGAAATTAAATGTAATGAAACTTGCTTACAAAAATGCGGAAAACCAAAATATGAGGCGTATCATAAGCAATGAGCTTGGAATACAGAAGCAGAACTTAAAAGACAGAAACTTAAAGATGGTTGCAAAAAATATTTTACGGGATTATGGAAAAAGCATTCATTACCTGAAAAAGCAAAGAACTTATATTCAAATCACAAGGCAGATACCAGACAGCGAGATACTCAAATATTCCTGGGGTGAAAACAACTTTTTTGATATTGTAAAAAATGAGCCCGTATACTGTATACCTAACCTGCTGTTAACTTATAAGAGGCTTTTTGCGATTACCGGCAACCGTAAATATGAGGAATATATCATCTATCTCCAAACCCTTGAAGATACGAAGTTCAAAATAGAACCAGTACTTCTAAAAAGATTTTTGCACGGCAAGCTCGAATACGAACCCGCACCAATACATGCCTTGATTGACAGGATAGGGTAACATTTGAGTAATTTATTTAAGCAAAATTTCGTGATAGCAATAAAGGAAAATTTTAAGAGCCATGATGGGTATTTCAAAAACACGCTGGCTTTTTCCCGGCGAGTAAAAGCCAGCTCAGTTTCAGGCTTAGCTCTCCTCCCGGAGGAGGAACCATGCCCGCTTAAGCCTTCAAATGGTTTTCTCAATACCCATCCTGGCTTATCAATTTATTTTTTATCACGAAATTTTAGATGCTAAC
>JAMCVO010000322.1 GCA_023475715.1 Actinomycetota bacterium | reverse complement strand
CAGAACAATTGAAGCCGCTTTTCCAATAAACTGTTCGGTTTTCCACCATTTTCTGGTGTGATCGGTATTTAAGAAATGACCTGGAGTCGGCCCCACTTTTTTTATTAAATCCAGCGCAATAGTTTCTTCATTTACCGATTCTCCTTCAATAAAACGTCCCACCATTCCAGCTATATCATCATCCAGCACCGCCTGAACCGGATGAGCCGAAAGTTCTCCAAACACATGTCCGTGGAACTGTATATTGTTGGCGCCGGAAAGGGCTGAAATAATAGCTGCTATCCCTTTCTCATATCCGGATTGATAGCCTATATTCTTTGCGCTGCCATAACCAACGGTACCATTTGATATAGGTATTTTATATTTCTTTCTCCATATTTGATTGAAAGTTGCATTTTCCAGACAGTCCAATATTTGTCCAAAAAACGGGGCGCCGGTTTTCATATTCATCGGCCAGACTATATCCCAGACCAATATTCTTGTTCCCCTTTTAATAAGTTGAACCATTACAATCATTGATAAAAGCTCAGCATTTCCGACTACAAGTGATCCGGGAATAGTAATCGGAGATGTTCCTCCACAAGTACACCCATTGGCAACATAAATTGGAAATCCGGCTTCAATTGTTCTGCGTGTATTTATTATTGAAGTTTTATCTATTCCCAGAGGTGATGTTGTATGCAAGCCGCCCATATACTCTATTCCGGCTGCTTTTGCCATTTTTAAAGTAAAAATTTCACTGTCAAGATTATAAGCAACTTCCTGAGTTTTGCTTGAGTATATTATTTTGATGGCACAACTTTCAGGTATTGCCATTGCCGGAGATACTCCTTCGTAACCCCAGTACGGATAAGCTGATAGTTTGTGAAGATTGGGCAGAGCATCCAAAACTTTGATATAATCAATATGTTCGGATTTTGTAGGCGGCCTGGGCTCGAAAGTATCTAAATCTATTGTATTCATGCCGGGTGCGCTATGAAAATATACGGTATCCCCGCCCAAAATGACGTCGTTCTTTTCTTCTCTTGCTTTAAATTTAAAAATTTTAGGTGTTGTTTTTAAGCAATCTTCTATTAATTCTTTGGGAAATCTTGCTATTTTATTATCATAATCTACAATACAATCATTTTCTTTCAGCAGGTCCAGTGTCTGGTCGCTGTCAAATTTTATTCCTGTTTCCTTGAGTACATCAATCGTCGCAGCGTGAATATCTTCAATTTCATCCTCTTTTATTATTTCAAGAGGTTTGATTTTAAGTTTAAATCCTTCCAATGGCATATATAATATATTCCTTGTTCCTGTCTTTTTTTAAAATCTTTTTAATTTATTTTTCTATTAACTTCCTGGCTAATTTTGCCGCACCCGGTGCTGTAGGATCATAACCATCAGCCCCAATATTCCTGGCAAAATCTTCGGTTACTGCCCCGCCGCCAACCATAATTTTTATTTTCTCTCTTAACCCTTCCTTAACTAAAGTTGATATTACCTTTTCCTGCTCAAAAGCAGTTGTCGTTAAAAGCGCTGACATAGCCAGGATATCAGCATCATATGTTTTAATTGCGTTAATAAATTTTTCTGCAGAAATATCTATGCCAATATCATGAACAGTAAAACCTTCAGCTTGCAGCATTGTTCCAACCATTTGTTTGCCTATTGAATGAACATCCCCTAAAACTGTGCCTAATACAACAATTCCTAAACTTTTTATTTTCTGTCCGTTTTTCTTTATTTCCTCTTCAACTGATGGCATAACGGAAGACATTGTATCGGAGGCTCCGATTAAATCGGGCAGGAAAAGTTCATCATTTTCATATGCGTCACCTATTAGCTTCATAACTCCTGTCATTGCTTCTATAATTATTAAAGGATTAACTTTTCTATTTATTAATTCACCAGCCGAGGTTATCGCTAATTCTTTATTATAAATTGCAATAGACTTTTTTAATCCGTCCATAGGATCTTTTCCCGGATTATTTTTTATATCCTCGAGATTTGAATTATCCATCTGATCTGCTCCTTGAATCTATTCATAAAAAGTCCAGAGTTTGTTTCTATATTTTAAGTCTGCTAAAAAAGAAAAATAATTAGAACTAAAAATTTATAAATCAAAAATTATAATAAATATTATTTTACAAATATAAGTAAATAAGTCAAATAATTTTACTTAATAAATTATTATCAGGATCAGTAAATAATATATTAATAAATTTGGTAGCCGCACCTCTCGCTGCATTGTTGTCTCCAAGCTCGCTTCTGGCAATCCTTGCTCTTTTAGAAATGGCACTTAATGCTCTAAGCTGAACAGTTCTTCTTATGGCATTAATCATTATATCCCCGCATTTTGCAACACCCCCGCCCAGGACCACCAGTTCCAGACCAAACAAATTCAATACTGCTGAAACAGCTATGCCGATATACTCTCCGGTTCTATTAATAAGGTAATAAGAAAACTTATCTCCTTCTTCTGCAGCTTTCGATATAGCTTCAACTGTTAAATTTTTTAAATCACCTTTTGCAATTTGGGTCAGTGACGTTACAATTCCATTTTCAATTCCCTCTTTTGCCCTTTTTATAATACCCGGGCCCGAAGCTATTGCCTCAAGGCAGCCTTTATTCCCGCAGTTGCATAAAGGTCCGTTCTCATCAACCGTTATATGCCCAAGCTCTCCTGACAGTCCCATGCTGCCTCTGTAAATTTTTCCATTTACATAAATTCCCATTCCAATACCTTTTCCCAGTGTGATGAAGAGAAAATTATCATATTCTTTAGCAACTCCATAGTGCTTCTCGGCAATTGCCATACCCCTGACACTGTCATCAGCAAAAACCGGGAAACCAGTCTTGCTTTCCAAAAAATTCTTGATTGGAAAGTTGTTCAACGCATCAATATTGGGGCAATATATAGTGTTTCCTGAATCTGATTCAACAATTCCGGAAATACTTACACCCATACCAAATATTGAGGATTTAGTGTAACCAGAATCAGTTATGATCTTTTCAATCAGGTTTAAAATTCTTTCGATCAGCTTTTCCCTATTGTCATTATATTGGCTCCCTACGGTAAAGCTGCTTATAACGTTTCCCAGAATATCACACATCACTATCCTCAGGTTTTCACCACCAATATCAAGGCCGATTATATTTCCGGAATCTACATTTATCCGATAGAGTTTAGGCTTTCTTCCACCCGTAGATACATTATCGCCTACTTCCTGTAAAAGCTTATGGGAAGTCAAGAGCTCATTAACCAGTTTTGTTATTGTAGTCAGGTTAAAATTAAGATATCTCGCGATCTCTTGTTTCGTTGCCTGACCCTTATTGCGAACCACATCGAGTATCTTTAATTTTAAATCTTTATTGCCTGCGTTGTTTATTCCCATTTTTTTAAAATACTTCTATAACCTATAAAACTTCCATTATATTATCTATACGATTATTTATATGCTCACATCTACATATTCTCATTTTTTAATTTTTGCACAGCTTTTGCATGGAAAGATTTTGCCATTTTTAAAATTTCTTCTGTTTGCTCCTTTGAAATTGCCGGCTCAGTATTTTCGGATAATATTTTTCTTGCGATATCAACTGCGGAATCTCTCATACTTTTTCCTCCGGCAGCTTTCCATGCACTCCAGATTTCTCTGTTTGTAATTTGAGGAACCCAGTTGTTTTTTCTTACATACTCAGATGTTTCCTTAAAGATCAAAAAATTAGCACTTTTTGGACCCACTTTCCTGAGCAGATTAACTGATAATGCATCGTCATTGACCTCTACACCTTTAAGCATCCTGAATGCTGCTCCCATTATCTCATTATCAATAACACATTGCTCATAACATGCAGTAAGCATCATTTCCATCAGACCAAAAGACAGATGAATGAAATTAGTCCCGGCAAGAGCGTTGCTTAAAACCTGCATGGCTCTCTCATAACCTGCCTGTGCATCAGGGATTTTTGCATCTATGCCTGTTCCGCCCTGGAATGGGAGGTTATAATAATGGGCAACCTGAGCGGTGGTGCAGTGAAGGAGGTTCGTCTCCGGTGCTGCACCAGCATAACTCCCTGTTGTCATATCCATCAGCCCCGAAGCTATCGAGTAGATGCAGGGTGTACCCGGGTTTACAAGTTGTGCAAGAACAATACCTGCAAGTACATTTGCGTTCTGCTCAACAAGAGTTCCGGCAATCGGAGCAGGAGTTGTACCACCGGGCATGGAATCAACTTCAACATAAACAGGAATACGATTTTTTGCTGCTTCTACCAAAACTTCACTATTTATCTTTTCATGCTGCAGCGGGCTGACCATGCATACAACCTCTGTAAACATTGGATTTTTTTTAACAGCCTCTTCACTTCCCTGAAGAACCGCTGCCATTTTTATCTGATCCTGCACCCCATCTGCACCAGTCTGCGACTGGGAATAATAATTTCTTGTAGTATAGGGAAAGGTTCCGGCAAAAAGCATTCTGTCTACACCATATTCTTCCAGATCAGAAGGAATTACTATGGCATGCATGATATGCAGATGCTCAAGCTTATCAAGAAGTATCGTAAATTTAATCAGGTCATCAAAAACAGCAGGCCTGTAATTTTCTTCAAGGTCAAGAACATTCAGAGCTGATGAGCCGCCAATAGTATAAACTCTTTCAGGATCTACTTTCACATCAAAATTTTCATTCTTCCCGTACAGAGTGAACCTGGAAGGAGCAGCTGACAGAGCTTTTTTTAGCAAATGTTCATCAATTTTTACTATGCTGTTTGCAAAATCAACTTCAGACCCAAAGCTTCTGAATATCTCAAGAGCGGGTTTGTATTCCATTTTTATTCCTATTTCACTGAGAACTTCAAGAGTGGCGTAATGAATGGAATCCAGGTCTTCTCCTTTTAAAAATTTTAATACTCCGCCTTTTAATCCCCTAATCGGCATAATAACCTCCTTATCCCTGCATTAATTTTTGAGCAAGTTTTACAGCTGATACTGCATTATCAGCATAACCGTCAGCGCCGATTCTGTCAGCATGCTCCTGAGTTACGGGTGATCCGCCAACCATAACTTTAACCCTGTTTCTGAGATTTTTTAACTTCAAATCCTCAATGACTTTTTCCTGATATGGCATGGTAATCGGCAGAAGCGCAGACAAACCGAGTATGTCTGCTTTCTCATCAATAATATTTTTAATAAAAGTTTCTGAATCCACATCAACTCCAAGGTCAACCACTTCAAAACCTTTTGCGGTAAGGAGCGATGAAACTATTGATTTACCTATCTCATGGATGTCCCCTTTTACTGTCCCTATTACAACTTTTCCCATGGTTTTTCGTTCAATACCTTTTGTTTTTATCTCTTTTTCAAAAACTTCAATCGCAATTTTCATAGCATTTGCACTTCGCATCAGATCCGGAAGAAAATATTCTTTTTTACTAAACTTCTCACCCACCAGTTCTATGGCCGGTACCAGCGTTTCATTTATGACTGTAAGCGGGTCAATATTTTCTTCCGGATCTGATGCGAA
>JAMCVO010000680.1 GCA_023475715.1 Actinomycetota bacterium | reverse complement strand
TGATGGTTTGCTTTGAGCTTTATGTAAGGCCTCTCATAAAGAAAATCATGGGGGATAAAAAACTTTTCAGAGATAAAATCATCGCAAGATCATTTTCTGAGCTTAAGCATGAGGAGGGAAGAACGGATTTTATCAGGGTAAAAATAGATAAAATCGAAGATGAGACATATTTTAGAACAACCGGAATGCAGGGTTCCGGGATACTGATGTCAATGTCAGGAGCAGATGGATTGGCTGTTTTTCCCGAAGAAATGGGAAATATAGAAAAAAATTCAGAGATAGAAGTGTATTTATTGAGAAATCAAGATTTTTAAATCAAGATTTTTAAATTGACAATCAGCATCCAATTGTTTAAATTTTATAAAACTATAATTTGAAAAATTGAATATTTTTCTCCGACTCTATTTTCCTAAAGCTTTGCAAGTTGTAAGCAAAAGCCAGGGAACTTTGAGCGATAGGGCTAAAATGGAAACGTAATAGCCTCCCGTGTTTGGAAAGGAGATTTAAAATGGCCACCTATTATGGGCTGTTATTAAAAGCGTGCCGGCAAATCTTCTTTTGCCGGCTTTTTTTATGCCAGAGCGAATTTACTCTGGTATAAATGGGTTTTATAAAACTTTGCCGGTTTTATTAGATATATAAGTCTGGATTGCACAGTCTCATATATATTCATTGACAAAATATTTAAAAAACAAAATATAAAAAGAAAAGAAAGAAAAAAGATGAGAAACTTCAAAAAAGCAATTGCAGGAATTATAATTACGGCACTGTTAATCATTGGCGCTGTAGCTGCAACATCCTGCACAAAGGATGCCGAGCTCATACTTGCATCAACAACAAGCACCCAGGACAGCGGATTGTTTGACGAGCTCATCCCTGCTTTTGAGAAGTCCAGCGGCTATAAAGTCAAAGTCATTGCAGTCGGATCAGGCGAAGCGATGAAGCTTGGTGAAAATGGCGAGGCTGATGTGCTGCTTGTTCATTCAAGAAAAGCCGAGGACCAATTTGTTGCAGATGGTTATGGTATTGACAGGAAGGATGTAATGCACAATGATTTCATAATCGTCGGTCCTGAAAGTGACCCTGCAAAGATAAAAGGCATTGAATCGGCAGCAGATGCATTTAAAGCAATTGCAGACAGCAGCAGTATTTTTCTTTCCCGTGCCGATGATTCGGGAACGCATAAAAAAGAACTGGCGATATGGGAAAAAGCACATATCAAACCTGCAGGAGATTGGTATATCGAAACCGGCCAGGGAATGGGTGAGACCCTGATAATTGCCCAGGAAAAACAAGGGTATACATTAACCGATAATGCAACCTGGTTCGCAACTAAATCCGGCTCCGGCAGCAGTCTGGTTGAACTTGTTAAAGGTGACAAGGCTCTTTATAATCCATACGGTGTCATTGCTGTTAATCCGGAAAAGCATCCTGATATCAAAATAAATTACAAAGGCGCAACAGCTTTTATAGATTTCATTACTGGAGAGCAAGGGCAGAAGATCATAAAAGAATTTGGTGTCGAAAAATATGGTCAACCCTTGTTTTATCCTGATGTTATAAAATAGATATAAAGAAATTATGATATTATATTTATATTCTGGACAGTTTATTATTTTCCGGGCAGTTTAGATGCTGCCGGAATAAGCTGATAACTAAAAGATATTAACTATGGAACTTATATGGCAAGGTATAAAAAGTGCATTTATTCTGATATTTTCAGGAAATAAGGAAATACTTGAAATAATTTTGCTGACCTTAAAAGTTTCAGGAAGTGCAGTAATCATATCAATGGTTCTTGGAATTCCTATTGGGCTTCTGATAGGCCTGAATAATTTTAAAGGTAAAAAATTTGCAATTACAATAATAAATACCGGAATGGGCTTGCCCCCTGTTGCAGCAGGGCTTTTTGTGAGCCTGATGCTCTGGCGCAGCGGGCCACTTGGGATTTTGGGAATAATGTATACTCCCACGGCAATGATAATTGCCCAGGTGCTGATAGCATCGCCAATCATTGCAGGCGTAACAGTTGCTGCGGTCCAGCAGGTAAATCCTAAATTGAAACTTCAGGCACAATCACTCGGCGCCAACAGGGTTCAGGTTTTGTGGATTTTATTAAAGGAAGCCAGACTGCCGGCTCTTGCAGCTATAATGGCGGGTTTTGGCAGTGTGATATCCGAGGTTGGGGCCGTAATGATGGTTGGCGGCAATATTAAGGGACAGACACGCGTTCTGACAACAGCAACAGTTCAGAATGTCCGAATGGGAAATTTTGATGTTGCAATTGCACTTGTAATCATTCTTCTGGTTTTGGCATTTATTGTGAACATATTTTTAACTTTAATACAACAAAGAGAAAACATGACATGGTATCAAAGATTCTGGAAATAATCGGACTTGAAAAAAAGTACAACAGTGGATTTTCCTTAAAAATTGATCATCTATTTACTGAGGAAAATAAGATATTGGTCATAATAGGTCCTAACGGCTCCGGTAAGTCCACTCTTATCAGGCTGATAAACTTATTGGAGGATCCCGATAGTGGAAGTATTTATCTAAATGGCAGACTGATTACCGGAAATGGTTTTAGTAAAATAATGTCAAGAAAGGAAATGTCCACAGTGTTTCAGGAACCTCTTCTTTTCAACATATCTGTTTATAATAATATATTGACGGGTCTTGAATTCAGAGGTAAAAAAATATCAGGCAGCAGGGAAATATTTGACTACCTGATTGACAAATTAAGAATAAAAAATCTGTTGAAAAGAAATCCCAGAAGCCTCTCAGGAGGTGAGCAGCAAAGGGTAGCTCTTGCCCGCGCACTTATTCTTGAGCCTAAACTTTTACTGCTTGACGAGCCGCTTGCAAATATTGACCAGCTATCAAGAGAAGAGCTGAGGAATGATTTATTTGATATACTTAGGACCACGGGGCGTTCAACTGTTTATGTAACGCATGACCGCAACGAAGCGATGATAATTGCAGATTCCATAGCAGTTATAAATGAAGGCAGGATAGAGCAGTTTGGTTTAAAAGATGAAGTTTTCAGAAAACCTGCAAACGAATTTATCGCCAAATTCGTCGGGGTCGAAACATTGATTGAAGGGACTGTTGTTGAATTTACGGATAATGTGTGCCGGGTAAAGGTTGCTCGCAGTAAAAATGATATCTTTGCAGTTGCTTCATCAGCCGAATTGGGAGCAAAAGTCATTGCTGCAATAAGACCCGAAGATGTGGTTTTATATAATATTGAAGTAAATCCCGGATCGTCTTCCGCAATGAATTCTTTCGTGGGAGAGATTGCTGAAATACAGGATCTTGGAATATTTAAAAAAGTTGAGATAGACTGTGGTTTTAATCTTGTTTCATTTGTGACCGCCAATTCCATTGAAAGATTGGATCTTAAACCTGGAAAGAAAGTTTTATCTTCTGTAAAAGCAAGTTCGGTTCACATACTGGCAGGGAAGACAATATAATGCTGATAGACAGTTTTAACAGAAAAATAGATTATTTAAGGCTTTCGGTTACAGACAGGTGTAACCTGAGATGCACTTATTGCATGCCTGCAGACGGCATTACTCTTATAGACAGGAAGGAAATTCTGACTTTTAAAGAGATATTGAAAGCTGTCGGTATTTTGTCAGAGATGGGGATAAGGAAAATAAGGATTACAGGTGGGGAGCCTCTCGTAAGAATTGGTGTTATTGATTTAATTAAGCAAATAAAGAAAATTGAAAAAATTACTGATATTTCCATCACCACAAATGGTATTTTGCTGAATGAATATCTGGATGAGCTGCATAAAATTCCGGTATCGGGCATCAACATAAGTCTTGATACGCTGGACAGGCAAAAATACAAGGAAATAACACGCGGCGGCGAGATAACCCAGGTTTTAAGCGCAATTTCAAATTCGATTAATATTGGTATAAAATCAGTTAAGATTAATGTAGTTATAACCAACCTTCTTAACGAAGAAGACATAAGAGGTTTTGTGGCAATGACTTTAAATAGACCTGTGCATGTAAGATTTATAGAGATGATGCAGCCTGCCGGTGACGAAGGGGGTATAGAAACTATAGAATGCAGCAGCATAGGCAGAATTAATAACCTCAAGTCTTATAATTTTAGGACTGATAGCCAAAAACAGGAGTTCAGTGCTGTAAATACTATTTTTTCTGTAATGAAAAAAATTGGCGAATATCATGCAGTAAATAAAAAAATAGGAAATGGACCTGCTCTTTATTACAAGTTTAAGAATGCGAGAGGTTCTATTGGTTTTATAATCAATGATAAGCAATACTGCAGCTATTGCAACAGGATAAGACTTACCCCATACGGAACAATAAAATTATGTTTGTTTTCAGATAAGGAATATGATATTAAGAAAAAGATACGGGATAATTATCCGGTGGCTGACATAAAAGCTGAAATTACTGAATTTGTTAAAGCAAAACCTGAAAACAGAGAAGAGAGCTGCATGTATGATAATAAAGATAAAGTTCCAACCAACATTAAATTGAAAGATTTTATGAGCAGGATTGGAGGATAAAACATAAAATGGCTGACAAACCAAATGACAAAATAACTGGTAAAATGAGTGAATTAACTCATGTAGATGATACAGGCAGAGTTAAGATGGTTGATGTTTCAAACAAAAACGAATCATTGAGAACTGCTGCTGCCAGCGGGTATATCCTGCTAAATGAAGAAATAATTTCTAAGATAAAAAAAAATGAGATCCAAAAAGGTGATGTTTTGACTGCAGCAAAGATTGCCGGCATTAATGCTGCCAAAAAAAATTGGGAGCTCGTACCTCTTTGCCATCAAATCAGATTAACAAATATTGAAATAAACTTTCAGATTGAAGAAAATACAAATAAAATAATTTCAACTGCCATTATTTCAGGTTATGACAGAACAGGAGTTGAAATGGAAGCGTTGGCGGCTGTTTCCGTAAGCCTGCTTACTATTTATGATATGTGCAAGGCATTGTCCAAAAAAATGATCATAAGCAATATTGAATTGTTAAAAAAAAGTGGCGGGAAATCCGATTATGAAAGGTAAAATAGTATCCATAAATATAAGTACCCAAAAGGGTGAGAAAAAAAAGCCCGTTAAAGAAGCATTCGTTAACGAATTAGGTATCGTAGGCGATGGCCACAGCGGTAAATGGCACAGACAGATAAGCCTTCTTTCATATGAAAGCATAGAGTCTTTTAACCGGAAAGGGTCCATAAATACAAGTCCGGGTGATTTTGCTGAAAACATTACAACAAGCGGGATCAATTTAACCGGATTAAAAGTTGGAGATATTCTATCCATTATGGATAAAAACTCAAAGGCCGGGGATAGTAAAAAAATAATTTTAGAAGTTACTCAAATAGGCAAAGAATGTATCGCTCCGTGCAATATATTTTACCAGGTGGGCTCTTGCATTATGCCAAAGGAGGGATTGTTTTGCAGGGTGATAAAAACCGGTAAAATTAAGGTTGGAGACTCTGTAATATCCCAGCCTTTTTCT
>JAMCVO010000031.1 GCA_023475715.1 Actinomycetota bacterium | reverse complement strand
AATATGAATCGGTTAACCCAGACTCGTTAATTTATCCGCTAAAGAGAATTGTTGAAAAAACAAAGTCTTTAATCATTTCGGGACAAGCAAACAAATCGGAATATGCATTTGAACTGTTGAACACAAGATTTAATGAATTAGTTTACATAGCAAATTATCAGAAAAGCGGCTTTATTACAGAAGTTGTTAGCCGCTATAACACCTCAATTGGACAACTAAAGTCTGCCCATCTTCAAGCCAAAAATAAAAGCCAAATAAATAATTATCTTAAAATATTGCAGACTCTGCGCGATGGACATCCTGCCAATTCCGCCGCTTGGCTAAATCTGCAGCAAGCTGTAGATACAACACACAGTATTCTCTGATATGGCTTTTTTTATTCTTTTTGCCGGTATTGTTTTATCGGCTGCCGTTAGATTGTTTTTTATTGTAAACAGCCTGGATGTGGCCGATGTATTAAAAACACACCAAGTCGCCCAGACTATTCTGCAAGGGCATAATCCTTATCAGTCGCTTTGGTTTGCAATGTACCCTCCGCTGAATTACTACCTTGAAGCCGCTACTTTGTATTTCTCAAATCTCTCTTCTATTCCATTTCACATGCTGACAAAACTATGGCCTAATCTGGCAGATATTGCCATTGGTTTGATTCTATATAAATTCCTTTTGCAGCAAAATGTAAAACCTATATTTGCATCTTTTTGGAGTTTAGTATTTTTGCTTAACCCCATCTCTATAATAATTTCCTCTGCTCACGGGCAAGTTGACTCTATCCCCTCAATGCTTGTCGTATTATCGGTATATTTCTTAACCACTAAACCTGTCAAACCCTATTTTCTTTGGAGCGCATTATTTTTAGGTCTTGGTATCGCCATAAAACCAAATCCCTTGATGCTGCTCCCTCTCTTTATTTTATGCCTTAAAAGTAGCGTAAAACAAAAAATTATCTTCGCGCTAGTTAGCATAACTCCAATTGCTGTCTCTGTCATTCCCTTTTTACTGCAGGGCACTTATCAAGTTATAACTAAGGTGTTTAATTATTCCGGAGTGTACGATTTTGGATATATGGCTGTACTTCGTGGCCTTTGGTTTCAGCAAAACGCCAATATTTGGATACCTGTATCTAATGAACTAGCTCTTACTAGCAAGATAATCTTTCTACTGGGGCTTATTGTTCTTACTCTCCTCTTTTCGAAATCCCGCAATTTAGTTAAAGGGATTTTAGCAATATATTTGCTATTCTTGGGGTTCTATTTCGGCATATCAGCTCAATATTTAAGTTGGATTTTACCTTTCGCCGTGTTAGAAAGATATAAAATGACCTTCCTTTTTTCTTTAACAGGAATTATCGCCCTTTTAGGATTCTATATGTTTTTTGGACCTGATATTCTGTTAGGCAAACTCTCAATCATCTCTGCATTCCAAAGTAAATACATGCCTATTTATGTGATAGGAAATTTAGCACTTTGGATTACAGTAGTCTGGTGGTTAATTAAAATTACAATTGACGAAATCTGCAAAGTAAAATCTGCCAGAAAGTTTCGAGGATAAACTTGGTACCCTTTAGGAATTGTATTGATGAAGCTTTTTCGTGGTATCTGGTAGGGATGGGAATTTCACCAATCCTAAACCCACGGTTTAAGGAAGAAAGTTCCATTTGCTGATCAAAAACAAAATCATCAGAGAACTTCTTAAAAGGGATAGTTTTTAGGAGGTGGGCAGAATAGGCCCTAAAACCTGAGAAATGTTCGGTAAAGTTTACTCCTAGCAGCATATTTTCTAATAAGCAAACCATTCTATTGACATAATATTTAAGCTTAGGCATTCCACCAGCTAATGCTGACTGTTTACTTTGGACTCTGCTGCCAAACATAAAATCAAAACGTCCTTGTTCGATTGGCCGAATTAGCTCTCCTATCAAACTGGCATCATATTGATAGTCTGGATGTAGCATAACCACAATATCCGGGTTTAACTTTAATGCCTCCAGATAGCAAGTCTTTTGGTTTCCCCCATAGCCCAAATTACTCGGGTGGGAAAATGTCCTAATACCCAAAGACTTAGCCAACTTAACCGTATTATCTTTACTGTGGTCATCCACTAGAATAATATTTCTCCTAAACTCTGCGGGAATTTCATGAAAGGTATCTTTCAAGGTTCGTTCCGCATTATAAGCAGGCATAACAATAACAACTTTAGAATTGGACATAATTAAAATTTTACGGCATAAAATGCCGGTGTACCATTATAATAGTAGAATACTTTCAATATTCTGTCCGGATTTATATTGACTACTTTTCCCTGGGGAGTATCTTTAAGAGGCAGCTCCCAATCGCTTGCTATAACCAGAGTATTCTTTAGATGCTGATCCTTCAGCCAGTCAAACCTTCTAATGGAGAATTTATCAAAGAGCACTTCCCGCTCCTTATCTCCAAACCTGTATTCCCTTTGAAGCTTTTCCGGGGGATAATTGCCATAATATGCCAGATAGTATTGTGCTCCTGTTCCGATAATGGGATAGGCATGGCCAAAAAGAGGATCAAAAATAATCTGGTCAAAATTTGGATACTGCGACCAAATATACTGCGCTACCTGCTTAAAGGGATAGTGAATCGGCTCGGATTTCTCATAAGGATAGTTGACAAAATAAATATGAATGAAATATATCTCGTTTAATAAAACGAGCGATAAAAGTAATAATAATGAAACATTTTTCAGTTTCCTTTTATATTGCAGCCATATATAAAAAGAATAAAATCCGACAGCGGAAATAATATTAAACATTGTAAACACCATTACAATCCGGTGAGGACTATGCGGCTCAAATGTTAAACCACTGGGGATAGTTCCTAAAAAAATCCACGAAGCTATAAATAATTTCTTTCTTCTAAAATCGGAGCTTTTTAAGATAAATAAAATGCCCAGCATCAAAAAGGGTAGTTGGACAAGCAATAATGGCCCGATTCCTACAGGACCCTGGTTAGTCATGTCTAAGCCATTAGCAAATATATACGCAGGATTAAATTGATCAATATACCTATTAAAACTATAATTTGCAGTGGCTAATCCCCCAAGGATCCGGCTTGTTAACTTATGGTTAAGCTGTATCAATCCTGTAATTTCCCCCAATGCGCTATCTTGTGTAATAAATATAGTAGCTGTCCTGTATCTCGCGCCGGGATTTGTCAGGACAATAAAAATTATAGGAATAATTAGTAATACGAAAAAGGCTAAAGGTAAAAGGAGTTTCTTTAATTCTCTAAACTCATGTCTGAATATATAAAAAAAGGCTATTAGCAGTAAGGGTATTATTATGGCATGAGAGAAATAGGTGTACATTGCCGACCCTAAAGTTAAGGAGGCAAGGAATAATTTGTAAGTTCTCTTTTTCTGTATAAAAGAAATCAGGAAAGTGAACCCAATCAACATAAAGAAAACTCCTGCTCCGTTTTCAAAACTTTTTCTTGAGAAAAATATCTCAAAAGGGCTTACAGCAGTGATAAATGCTGCTACTAGAGATATTAGTCTGTTCTTAAATAAAACATCTGTAAAAGCAAAAACCGCGATAATCACCAGGCTGCCGAATATAGCTCCCGGCAATCTGACCGTCAGTTCGTCTCCACCTCTTAATAGATAAATTATAGCTGTTATGTATGTGTAAAACGGTGATTTATAATCGTTAACAGACTTAAACATCACCGGATATGAATTATTGTATATATCCTTCCCTGTCGTGGCAATTGAGATTGCATCATATAGCTGGGAAACTTCGTCATGATTTAGTTGAACTGGAAATTCTTCCAGCTTATAGAACCTTAAACTTACTCCTAAAGAAAATATTACAATTAGTATTAATATTGTTCTCAAATTCATTTTAGACATATGTTTTCAAACAGTGCATAAACCTTTTCTTTACTAAAACTGTCAGTGAAGGTTTTTAACACAAGTGGCTCTTTGAGAGCATGGGTTTTCTTAAATCCGTATATTTTGTCAAAATCTCTTTTGGTAATAAGAAAGGTGTTCTCCTGTGAATCTTTACAGATGTTAAATTTGGATTCAGTTAATAAAAGATTAATGTTCGTTGACTGGTTCACTCTGACTAGATAAGGAAACTTTATATCGGCCTCCTTGAATTGGTAACCACCATAGAGTTGGAAAAAAGGTATTGCATCAGGAAAAATATCATCTGAAATAAATACCTGTCTTTTGTCCGCATAAATATTCGCCTCCAATATAACAGACTTTATCCATTCGGGCCGAGATGATGAAGCTTCGATTCTCTCGGTAGATAAATCAAGAAAGTTTAATATTACACCCAATACAACTAAGGACATAAATAACAACTTTAGGGACTTTCCCGTTCTGGACATCCCCAAAGAAATAACTATCCCTATGAAAGGAAGGCATAAAACTACCAAAGAATAGTCTATTTTCGAAGCAATTAATAATCCGGGATAAGCAAGGCTTACTAACATACCCAGCAAAAAAAGCGATAACTTATCCTTAGACTTCAGTAAGTAAATTAAGCCAACGAAAAACGGTATTATTAAAATTAATGCCCATGCACCGCTTCCCGTATACGAATTTACTCCTGTCGGATCCAGTTGGGTAAATTGCAGGTTTGGCTCAAAATAGGAAAGCCAATGCAAAAATCCTGTGGTTAGAAAATGCATTTTATTAAAAAGAATTTTTTCAAGAAAAGGGGACTGATGCGCTTGTAACCCTTCGCCCCTCAAGTAATTGATACCATTACTTACACCTACATCCGAAAAAAAAGTAAAGTTATTTTCCTTTAAGCTTCTTAATCCTTGAGGAATCAACATAAATACCATAAAGGCTAAAAGGCAAATAGTTGTCAGGATAAATAGGATTGGCTTAGATCGGGAAAGTTTTTGTTTGAAAATAAGAACAGTTAGGGTAAAGGGTGGTATTACAAACCAGGCTGTTTTAGAAGTCAGGATCATAAGTATCGCAGTTGCAATAACCCCTGCTAACAATAATCCTTTCTTGTAATGTTCTGTTGCCAAAAACAAAAAAAACAAAGTGAGAAGAAATACCAAAACAATTAGTCTGTTTGGGGTTTTTGATAGAAAAATTAGCATTGGCGATGTAGCAATTAAAAACGCATTGATTAAAGAAATATCGGTATTTCTAGTGATGATTTTAGAAAGAAGGTAGACTGTAAACACCAGTAGTGTGCCTATTAAAATAAACGGAAAGCGGGCGGTGATATCAGAGGGGCCGGGAATAATTTCCCCCATGGCTGTTATATACGAAACTAACGGGAGTTGATAATCATTGGATGAATTAAATATTGGGGGCCACTTCCTTCCCAACTCGTCTTCCCCAAAATGGCTTAAGGAATAACCTCTGTAAGCTATTCTCGCTTCATCTGAAGTAAAAAAAGGGAAATTTAAGTCCCAAATTCGCAAAAAAAAAGTTAACAATATGATTGTGGCTAATAATATTTTTTTGCTCATCATCTAATTTTCGGCTCTCCCAGTACAAAAAATCTCCAGATTATCG
>JAMCVO010000164.1 GCA_023475715.1 Actinomycetota bacterium | reverse complement strand
TAGTTGAAGTATACATAAAATATCTCAGAAGAAAAGTAGATGAAAATTTTAAGGAAAAGCTCATACATAATATAAGAGGTATTGGTTATGTCTTAAAGGTAAAAAAATGAGTCATGTCTCGATAAAAACAAAAATTGTATTGTTATCAAACCTGCTTTTTCTATTTCTCTTAAGTGCTATTATAATATTTTTATATCTTACATTTTCAATAACACTAAATAAACAGGAAGAAAAAATTCTTATAGATGAAGCATTTCATGCTGCTGAACATATCCGTATAGCATTAATGAAAAATGAAAATATTTACGAACCACATGATTTAATAACCAAAAATACAAGCCTGTCCATATATTATAATGATGGAACGGTCGTTTCTACAGATATGGAACCTCAGATTCTTAAACTTAAATTCAATAATGAACAAGTCAGAAAGATAAAATTAAATGATAAAACATTTTTAATATATGACAAGATTATCTACAATAAAGAAACAATTTTAGCTCAGATAAGGGTAAGCAGAACACTATCATATGTAAATAGTTCCTTAACAAATATCAAAATAGCACTACTTTTATCTACTCCATTATTTTTCGGAATTTTCATAGTTATTATCACTTTACTGGTAAATAAAATTTTAATGCCTGTAGATAAAATAACAAAAACTGCAAATAATTTTTCTGAAAAGGATTTAAGCAAAAGGCTGGATTTACCTGAAACAGATGATGAGATAGGCAGATTGACCAAAACATTTAATAAAATGTTATCCAAGATCGAAAATTCCTTTAACCGGGAAAGACAATTTACATCGGATGCCTCTCATGAATTAAGAACACCACTGTCAGTTATCAGGGTTAATGCAGAAGAAGCATTAAAGAGCAAGAAAGATATAAAAATTTATAAAAAGACACTTAGAAACATACTCAAAGAAAATAAAAAAATGGATAATCTGATTTCTCAACTTTTGTTTTTGGCCTGGAGCGATGAAAACGTTAATAATTTGAATATTGAAATAATAGACTTAAAGGTCATAACTGAAGATATTATAAATTTCTTTAAAAATGTTTCAAAACGAAGAAACATAAAATTCTTTTTTGAAACCGATGACAGCTTAAAAATAAATGCAGACCAGCTTTTAATCACAAGTCTTTTAATTAATTTAATCAGTAATGCAATCAAATTTAATAAAAATAACGGATTTGTAAAAATTAAAATTTCCAAAGACAATTATTATGCAAAAATATCTATAGAAGACAGCGGTATTGGAATACCGGAAAAAGATTTGCCGCTGATATTTAACAGATTTTACAAGACTGATCATACAAGAAGCAGTGAAGGTTCAGGAGTAGGTCTATCAATTGTCAAATGGATCGTAGATGCACATGCAGGTTCGATTGAAGTTAATAGCGTACCTGAAGGAGGGACATTATTCAAGATAAAATTACCGATAAATAACACAATAAGTACAACTTAAATGGTAACAAATTGATAACCGCTTGCGCAGAATATGCCCCAACTGACTTGGTTGGCTATTCTTCCAGAGTACTGATATTTCCAGGGTCAATTCCTAAGGCATGTGCTTTTAAAACTCTTCGCATTATTTTACCGCTTCGCGTTTTTGGCAGTGAATCAACTACTTCGATTTGTTCCGGTTTTGCAATAGGTCCAACTTCATGTCCCACATGCTGTTTTAAATCTTCTATCAGTTTATCGGTTTTTTCATAACCTGTCCTTAATATTACGAAAGCATGGATTGCATTACCTTTAACTTCATGAGGTAACCCTATGGCAGCAGCTTCAGCAACTGAAGGGTGACTGACAAGTGCACTTTCAATTTCTGCTGTACCCAGCCGGTAACCTGAAACTTTTATAACATCGTCCACTCTGCCGATAATCCAGTAATATCCGTCTTCATCTCTTCTTGCAGAATCACCAGTCATATACATGCCCGGAAACTTGCTCCAGTACTGTTGAATATATGCATCAGGATTATTCCATATTGTTCTGAGCATCGCAGGCCATGGAGTTTTGATAACAAGATAACCCTCATCATTGGTGTTTACAGAATTTCCTCCTTCATCAACAATATCCACTTGCAAACCGGGAAAAGGTTTTGTCCCGGATCCGGGTTTAAGAGGAGTGCACGGCATGGAAGTTATCATAAACATACCGGTTTCTGTCTGCCACCAGGTATCCATAATGGGGCAGCGTTCTCCACCTACAACTTTATAATACCATTTCCATGCTTCAGGATTAATCGGTTCCCCAACACTACCCAGCAATCTTAGCGAGGAAAGATTATGTCTTTTAACCCAGGCATCACCAAATCTCATGAACCCTCTTATTGCTGTTGGTGCCGTATAAAGAATATTGATTCCATACTTTTCAATCATTTGCCACCAGCGGTTCGGGTAAGGATAGGTGGGTGCTCCTTCATAAATAAAAGAAGTTGCACCATTAAGCAGCGGACCATAAACAATATAACTGTGACCCGTAATCCATCCGGGATCTGCAGTGCACCAGAAACGGTCTTCCTCGTGAATATCAAATACATACTTAAATGTCGCGTATATTCCAACCATATAACCACCGTGTGTGTGCAAAATTGCTTTTGGTTTGCCTGTTGTTCCGGAAGTGTAAAGTAAAAACAGAGGATCTTCAGCATCCATTTCTTCAATATCGCAGTTGCTGCTTGCAATAGGCAGGTGCATTAGTTCGTGGTACCACATATCACGTCCGAATTCCATATTGATTTCCTGACCGGTTCTTTTGACTACAAGAACACTCTCAACAGTTGCAGCCCTCTGAAGAGCCTCATCAGCAATCTTCTTTAACTCTACAATTTTACCTCTTTGGAAAGCACCATCAGCAACAATTAAAACTTTCGACTGGCTATCCTCTAATCTTTCATGAAGTGCTTCTACTGAAAAACCGCCGTAAACCACTGAATGAATTGCGCCTATTCTTGCACAAGCAAGCATGGCAATTATCGCTTCAGGAATTCTTCCCATATAAATTGTAATTCTATCTCCCTTATTAACGCCCATGCTCTTTAACACATTTGCGAACCGGCATGTGTCTCTTCTTAAAGCAAAATAAGAGAATGACCTTATATCACCGTTTTCTCCTTCCCAGAAAAGTGCCAGTTTATTTCTTCTGAAATTTTTGCAATGAACGTCAAGGCAATTATATGCAATATTTGTTTTTCCATTGATAAACCACTGAAAGAAAGGTTTATTGGAATCATCAAGAACCTTGTCCCATTTTTTAAACCAATTAAGATTACTTGCTTCATTTTCCCAGAATCCAAGATAATCATTTTCTGCAAAGGAATAAAGCTTTTGACATTTTGCGTTGGCATTTTTTAGGATTTCCTCAGAAGGATAGTAAACTTCTCCTGAAAGCTGTTTTTCAGTCATGTTTCCCCCTAGTTTTTTTGTTCTTTATTTTAACAGAAAAATAACAATTGATACAATCTCCTTTTCAAAAATTATAGTTAAATGTTTATAAATTGCAAAATGCCTGTTGTTGTTTTCTTAAAATTATCATGTTGAATAAAAATGGTTTATAATATTAAACAATTTATCTTAATAAAACTTAAAATAAAAATAAAAAAATATTAAAAATTTATACTATGAAAATACAAATATCGGTTTGCCAGATGTCTGTTTTTCATGATAAGAAAGCAAATCTTGTAAAAGCAAAAGATTTCATAATTAATGCAGCTGCTGCAGGTTCAAAAATTATCGTATTACCCGAAATGTTTAACTGTCCATATGAGAACAGTTTTTTTAAAAAGTTTGCCGAAGAATTTCCGGGGCCAACTACAGACCTTATTTCAAGCCTTGCAAAAGATTTATCTATCTACATTATTGGCGGTTCCATTCCTGAAAAGGAAAACGGTAAAATCTATAATACCTCTTATACTTTCAATCCCGAGGGACTCCTTATAGGAAAGCACAGGAAGGTGCATTTATTTGATGTAGATATATCAGGCAGAATTAAATTTAAGGAATCTGATACGCTTTCATACGGAGACAATGTAACAGTTTTTGAAACAAAATATTGTAAAATTGGCGTCGCCATATGTTATGATATGAGGTTTTGCGAACTTATGAGAAAAATGACTTTGCTTGGAGCAAAAATAATAGCAATTCCTGCTTCTTTCAATATGATAACCGGACCTGCGCACTGGCATTTGCTCGCTAGAACCAGAGCCCTTGATAATCAGGTTTATTTTATTGCCGCTTCACCAGCGCGTAATGAAAAAGACATCTATGTATCATATGGGCATTCACTGATTGTTGACCCATGGGGAAAAATCATTGCAGAAAAGGATGAAAAAGAAGGGTTATTGCACTGTGAAATAGATCTTGACTATGTCGAACAAATCAGAAATCAGCTTCCGATCTTAAAACACAGCCGACTATTCCTTAATGCCAAGTAATTTCAATATTGAGCTCTTGTCGCTGGCTTCAGATATTAAGAAAAGTTTGTCCCCGGAATGAAGCAAAGTATCACCTTTAGGTATAACAACATTCATGCCGGACACTATTGCTATTATATGGATATTATTTGGAAAATTTAACTGGGATATTTGCCTGCCTGCAGCGCTTGAATCATCCGGAAGGTTAATCTCGTCAATCGAAACATTCCCTTTCTTTAATTTCAAAATAGAGATTATTTCACCAAGGCTTACTTCTTCCTGAATCAGATTTGCAATTATTATTGAAGAAGACACTGCGATATCCACTCCCCAATTTTTATCAAAAAGCCACTCATTCTTAGGATTATTAATTCTTGCAAAAACAAGAGGGACATTATTTTGAAACTTTGATAAAAAAGAAATGACCAGGTTATCCTCATCATCACCTGTAAGCGCAGCTGCTATATCCATCTGTTTAATATTTGCCTTTTCAAGGACATGAGGCTCGCACCCATCACCTTTAATGATTTCAATATCCTGAATCTCTCCTCTTAAACTTTCAATTCTTTCTTTGTCAGATTCTATAACTGTAACCTTGTGATATTTTTTTAATTTTGAGGCCACAAAGCTTCCTGATCTGCCACCGCCAATTATTAAAACTTTCATATCTTCTCCTTATTTAAAAAACACCAAGCATATTTCTAAGCTTGCTTATACTATCATGAGAAACTGTGATATATAAAACATCATCCTTATTAAAAATTGTACCTGGGTTGGGGATGAAAACATTATTTTCTCTGAGAATTGCTGAGACTTTTATTCCCCCTGTAATCTCAAGGTCCTTAACCAATTTATTTTCCAATCTCAGCGGAAGTGTAACTTCCATCATTTCTACTTCACCGCTTCCAAAAACATATTCACTATGAAGATCCGGATTCAGAATCAAGCTTACGAGCCTTGAGCTAGCCCATGAGACAGATGCAACTGTAGGAATACCAAAATTTTTATAAATCTCAGCTCTTCTTGGATCATAAATCCTTGCAAAAACTATAGGAACTTTATAGTATTCTTTGGCAATTCGAGCGCTTACTATATTGCTGTTATCACC
>JAMCVO010000588.1 GCA_023475715.1 Actinomycetota bacterium | reverse complement strand
CAAATCTCTCTTGTATTTTAATATCAAAAGTGTTCTGCAGTAGTTGTTTCTGTTGTTGCTGCTGTTTTACATCCGACAAGTGAAAAAGTTAAGACTATTGTAAAAGCTAAGACAAAAACAACAGATATTTTAAGCATCCTCTTCATCTTTACCTCCTTTGATAATAATTTACTTTGAACACTTTTGATATTAAAATACAAGAGAGATTTGTTTGGTATGAGCTCCAAGAGGAAAAAGCTAATCTAAACAAATCTCACCTTACAATATGTTTCAATATAATCACCCCCTTTCATATCTTCCATTTTGCTTATACGAATGGTTTATCTGTAATACCTTTTGTATAAGCTGTACCTATATTTCCCGACATATGTTTTATAAATACCCTAATCCCCTTCATCTAAGGAAATAATCACTCTTGTTCGCAACCTATATCTAAATGAATCAGCAAACATTGCAGTAAAAATAATTAAACCCCTTACAAACGGATAGAGGTAAACTGATAAACCCATCAAATTCATCCCATTTTCAATCATAGTTAGTGTAAGGGCTCCAAACAAGGTACCAGGCAATAAACTGCCTTCTCCACCAAAGAGACTGGTTCCTCCGATAACAACAATAGCTATTGCAGTAAACTCCGCTCCTTGCCCCATATAAGAAGTAATTGCACCCATCTGAGCAACCGATAAAATACCTCCAAGGCTGGCAGAAAGTCCCGATATGATAAATGTAAGAAACTTGATCTTGTCAACTTTGATTCCTATCTGTCTTGACGTTTTTTCATCATTGCCGATAGCACAAATGCGCCTTCCGAAAGGGGTCTTGATCAAAACAATTTGTCCGATAACCAGTATTATAATCGCAACTATTGATTCTAAATAAATTGGACCGATTTTTAATTGTCCAAGTAGACGAAGAGAATCGGGAAGATAAATATCACTGGCTCTCATTAAATAAAGAGCAGCTCCCCTAAGCGTAATCATCATTCCTAAGGTAGTAATTAAGGGATTTATTCCAATTCTGACAATTATCAGACCGTTGATGAAGCCCAAAACCGTTCCGGCCAAAATGATAACTACTACTCCAATAATCGGGTTAACACCTAATTTTGTCATCAATAGGGCACCTGTCGTAGCAGAGAGAAAAGCTACAGAACCTACAGAGATATCCAAATTGCCAGTGATAATAACAAGCGTCAGACCTGCTGCCAATACCATTATAGGAGAGGCCTGTCTTAGAATCATCCCTAAATTTGATAAAGTAAGAAAATTCTTGGCGGTAACCGAATAGAAAAAAAATACAATTATAAACACAATATAAAATCCCCGACTAAGGAAAAAATTCTTAACTTTTGAAATATTAACTATGCTTTTCTGTTTCATCAAATTAAGTTTCCCCCTCCCTCAGTGGCAGCATGCATCAATTTTTGTTTATCTGCAATATTCCGTTCAAATTCTGCAACGATCTTACCTTTCTTTAAAACCAGGATCCTATCACTCATACCCAATAATTCCTCAATTTCAGAAGATATCAGCAGAATAGCTGCTCCCTGATCTGCCAGAGATCCGGTAAGGTTGTGGATTTCCGCTTTCGCACCTACATCCAAACCTCGAGTTGGCTCATCCAGGACATAGAGAATTGGACAGCGCTGCAACCATCTTGCAACTACTACCTTCTGCTGATTACCACCGCTTAAATTATCAACTTTTTGCTCTATGCTAGTAACCACAATCCTTAATTTTTTTATTATCTCCTGCGTTAAATATCTCTCTTTTTTACGGTTAATAAATAGCTTTGTAACATCCACAAGGGATTTTAAATTTGCCATACTTATATTATCCCTGACTGACATGGTTGGGAAAATTCCTTCATCTCTTCTGTTTTCAGGAATAAAACCACTCTTTTTCAAAACCTGTCCGCCTGAGGATAATGAGATTGCTTGTCTGTCAAACCATACTCTGCCTTCATCAATTGGGTCTAGACCTAAAAGAGCCCTTGCAAGTTCTGTTCTGCCGGAACCAATCAAACCCCAAAGACCGACAATCTCACCACTTCTAATTGTCAGACTAATATTCTGCAACACTCCATAACGTGTTAAGCCTTCTGCTTTTAAAATCTCCTTTCCGGGGGGAACATGTCTATCAGGGAAAAAGCTTTTCAATGAACCTCCGATCATAAGCTCTATTACCTGTTGTTGACTGGTCTCCGCTGGTAAAACCGTATCAACGTTCCTACCGTCTCTCAAAACATAGATTCGATCACAAATCTCAAAAATTTCTTCGAGCAGGTGGGATATGTAAATCATGGTCACACCTTGATTCTTAAGTGAATGTATTACTTCAAAGAGCTTGTTCTTTTCCTTAACTGTCAAAGAAGAAGTCGGCTCATCAAAAATAATAATCTTCGCATTTGATGAAATGGCTCTGGCAATCTCTACAATTTGGCGCTGGCCCATAAGTATATTTTCCACTTTTAAACGAGGATTAATTTTTATCCCTAACTTCTTGATGGCATTGTCTGCTTCCAAATATATTTTGCGATGATCTATAAAACCACTAAACCTTTTAAGAGGAAAACTTGTAAGAAAAATATTCTCAGCAATGCTCAAAGTAGGAAATAAGGTTGGCTCCTGGTGAATAAAAGAAATGCCCATTGATTGTGCATCAAGAGGTGACTTTGGGTTTCCCACTTCTCCTGCTATTAAAATCTGGCCGGAGTCCTTGAAAATTACTCCGCCCATAATATTCATCAACGTCGATTTACCTGCCCCATTCTCTCCTACCAATCCTATCACTTCTCCTGGATAAGCTTTAAGACAAACCTTATCCAAAGCCCTGACTCCGGGAAAATTTTTACAGATATTAACCATCTCTAAGGATGGTTTTTTACCATAATTCAATTCCACTGCCCTTCCAACCTTTTACCTTTCTAAAATTTAAAGACCGTTGTACGTTACAGACTCCTGTTTTAAAAAATCTAAAAAAACATTTTTAAAATATATAATCATAAATAATCAAGTTAAAATAGACCTGATCTTAAGTAAATTGCACACCTCAATCAACTCTTCTTTATAATCTCCATAAACCCAGTGCAAATGGTTGGATCTGCAGTTTTGAAGAAAACCATCAGCATCACCATCCAACTTTATGAAGATATGGGGCCAGCGTTCTCTGGCTTCTTTCATCTTCTCTTTGGCCTCTGAGTAGGCTTGGCCACTTGAGATTTGCATCACAAAATTGCCGTCTATTCTAGCCAGTCTGGCAATAGTGACATGACCTGGCTTGCATATAAAAGCAGGGCATAATCCCGTACCATCACCTGTGGTAGCAATAAAATCGTACTGCTGCACCCAGTCTATATCCTTGGGATTAACTGCAAATTCAGTAGACATTGTGCCACAATTAACCAGTCTTAAATTTCTTTTCTTCATATCCAGTTCAAAAACATCTCCAAAACCGGGAGATGCGCCGGAAAGCAGGTGAAGGATTTCCATCGTAAGAGCCGCATTTGTATCCGCTTCACAAGCTGCTACTATTCCTTCATTTAAATGCAATGCAACTGAAAGGCAATGGGAACAATAATCTCCCTGAATCTCAGGCATACATTTTAATCCTACAAAGTCCAGAGCAAATTCACTGATCATCTCTTTAAGGGCAAAGTATAACCTTATTGATTTATTTATCACATCCTCAGGTGCAGTAATTTTCCCATAATATGCCTTAAAACTTTCATAGAATTGCTGTATTTTATTTTCATTAATTTTCTTGGCTCTTGCTACCAACCAGAACTCATCAATGTGTACAGTTTCAACTCCAAATATTTTTTTTATTTGAATTAAATCTGGCATGCCGGTATACATGTACATGCATCTTCCGCCAAAGAGACCGTATTTCATTCCATCCATTTTATTTACAACCATACCGGCGCGAGCAAACTTTACTACCTGATTTAAGATTTCAGAATCTTCAGGTATCCCATAAACAAATTTGTATTTTATGCCCATTTCATCCAGCGATCCCTTGGTAATGCATGAACCAACCAGTGAGCCGGTAACCAGATCCGGCATCGCCCAAAGGATGAAGGGTTTTCTTAAATACCTCGTGGCATCAACTACCATCGGAACATAAACCCAGGAGCCTATAATATAAATGATGCAATCCACACTTTCTTTTACTAATTCTTCTGTTGCTTCAATTGAAGCTTTTACGGTTTGGGCTTGCGCAGTTATTCTTTTTACTACGATTTCAAAATCTTTAAGATTTTTTTCTATTCTTTCACCAAAAACATCCGCAGCTTCTTTGGCTTCCGGTGGTACTGTGGAAAGTTCGGCAGGCAATGAAACAGTAAGTATTCCGATTTTTATACTCATCCTTTGCTCCTTCAGATTACAATTCCCTTTCTTTAATGTAAGATATTTTAAATTAATATTATGCTATCGTTAGCATATGGGATAAAAAAATAAATTTTTAATTACTTCTTCAGATAAATTTTAGATAAATTAAATTAACCAGGAAATTACGCTAACGATAGCATAACATATTGAACCTTGTCAAGTTAAAATTTTAAAAAAACGGATAATCAATTATTTTTTTCTGGCAACAGAATCCCTGATTGTCAAATCACAATTTAGCACTATTTTTATAGGTTCTATGTTTGTATGGTCTATTATTCTGTTTAAAAGAATTTCTGCGGCTTTTTTCCCCGTTTCATAAAGAGGATAATGTACTGCCGTTAGAGGAGGTCTTAAGAAACGACTTATATAAGTATCATCAAAACCTATTAGTGAAATGTCTTCAGGAATTTTAAAACCGTTTTCCTCAATAGCTTGAATTGATCCAAAAGCTGTAACGTCGCTGCATGCAAAAATTGCATCAATATCCTTATGTTTTTTCAATATATATTGGGTAATTTTTTTACCTGATTCTGTTGTATTCTCACCCCAGTTTATCAGATCTTTTCTGTACAGCTGCTTCTCTTTCATTGCCTTCTCCCAGCCTTTGTATCTTTCTATAGAATCCTTAATGGATTTTAATCCTGCAATTACTGCTATTTTTTTATGGCCTAGATCAATTAAGTACTTTACAGCTCTGTATGCACCATCAAAATTATTGATCTTAACCAAATCTCTGTTCAAACCGCTTATTTCCCTGTCTACTATAACAATAGGCCAACTGACAGAATCAAATATACTTTTATCCCTATTTTCCGTAATTGTTGGAACTATGAGCATCCCCGCAATCCACATAGTGCTGAAATCTTTGATTAAACTTATCTCCTTATCCAGATTATCATCTGTGCTGCATATAATAATATGATAGTTATAGGTATCAAAAAAATCTGTAGCTCCTCTGACAAACTCCGTAAAAGATGGGTTTACCGTATCAGGTATTATGAAACCAATAAAGTTTGTAGAACCTGTCCGTAAACTCCTTGCAATCAAGTTTGGCTTAAAACCTGTTTCGCTGATAACTTTCTGAACTGCTAATCTTGTTTTTTTATTAACCAAAGGTTCATCATTCAATACTCTGGTTACAGTTCTAATGGAAACATTGGCTGGGAGAAGG
>JAMCVO010000419.1 GCA_023475715.1 Actinomycetota bacterium | reverse complement strand
TTATATCGCTATTCATAATCCTTCATTGCAAGTCCAACTGCAATTGTGTAATCAGAAGCATTGTTGAGTATTTCTTTAGGCATTTGCTGCGAAGCCAAAACTTTCCATGGGTTTGCAATTGCAGTTTCAATGCCTGAATTATTCGCAAAGAAAATTTCTATCCCGGGAAGCTTTGCCGTACCACCTGATAGAATAATTTGTCTTATCGGAGCATCGTCTTTGTATTTTTGAGAATAAAAGGCAATAGATTTTTTAATTTCGGCTAAAATTGAATTTAAAATCGGTTCTGTTGCCTGTCCTATTTTGCCACCCAAACTTTTGCCGGAAACCCCATAAACTCTTTTATATTCCTCTGCCTGCTGTGGCGTTAAACCAAAATCAGTAGCAATGGCTCTATTTATTGCCGCTCCTCCAACAGACATTGAGTAAGTAAAAACCATGATTCCGTTTCTGACAATAGCAAATGAGGTGCTAACGGAACCGATATTTACAATCAGGCTTGTCGGGAATGTTTCATCTAGAACCAATGACCTTATTGTGGCAAGAATTTCTGTTTCCATACTGCTTACCGAAAGCCCAGCCAGCTGAATAACCTTTTGATATTTATTAATAAGAACTGTAGGCGCCCCCACCATTAAAACCTGCATTTTGTCATCGGGACTTGGCTGATTTGGTTTTTTCAAAACATTCCAGACAAGAGTAATGTTTTGTAAGGGAACCGGAATATACTGCTCTGCTTCCCAATATATTGCAGACGAAAGCTCTTTATCCGAAATTACCGGCATATCCAAAACTTTTGTATAGACTTGGTTTTCGGGAAGAGCAATGTTAACAAGTTTTGAATCAATTCCCGCATCTTTTACAACCTTTGCAATTGTTTGAGCCATTTCCTCTGCATCTAAAGGCGATTCGGACATCATTCCCCTTACAGGGGCAGGGGATATGGAAGCTGCTTTTAAAATAAAAGCTCCCTTTACACCTTCAAGCATGCAAAGTTTAATTGATGTAGCGCCTATATCAAGGCCGAATGCTTTTTTATTCATCCCGTTAGAAAGTCCTCCTAAAATGGCTATATTTGAACTTTAACATATTTAATTTTAAACAATTCTTTCTAACGGGATTCATTTTAAGGCTGGAAAAGAATATAAGGAAAAAATTCGGCAGGAACTTCTGAATATCCCTGGAAAACAGTGACTTTTCTTTGCGTATTATTATCTGAAGTGCCTGTTGAGGTAATTGTAATACCCTGCTGGGGAAGAATTGCACCTCCTCCATATGCACCAATAATACTATCCGCATATATAGGGTTTATTCTTACTAATAAGGCGTTAGTTAATGTGCGAGTTGCTGTATACGTAAGCGTAGTTCCCGCAACAGAAACGGGTACATCAGATGTTTGAGGACTAAAATAATTAACCGCCCTTCTGTTCTGGCACGGATCAAATACGTAACGCTTCATAACAGGATTATCCTTGCTGCCGGATATAACCGATACTTCTATGGCGGAAGGCATATTATTTGCAACATTACAGTTTTGATCGGAAGTACCCCAATAAATACTTAAATCTCCGCTCCATGGGCTCTGCCAAAGATTATCAGGATTTGAAGAATAAGGAGTTACCCAAACGTAAGTTGCGTCATTTTTAGAAACTTTACCTCCACCATTTAAGAGAAAGCGGGAAGTTCCTAGAACCTGGGTAACGGTTGTTGAATAAGATGTATTCCCGGAAAAACTTCCGGCTACATTTGCTCCGCTTTTTATTGCCTGCTCTATGCCTGCTTCTGCCGCTGACAAGGCTTTTTGCGAGCTGGCCTGTTCTCTTGTGTTTCTTATATTAATAATTGTTCTTGAAGCCAGAGAAAGACCAACGGTTAAAGCGACAACCATCACAAGCACGATAATCAGAATCGCCTGCCCGCTATTGCTACGCGCAAGCGATTGCAGGCGGGCCTGCCCTTTTTGGTTTCTTAAGATATTAAAAATGCCTTTACGAAACATAAAACCTTATAAATATAGATTACCAGTAATTTCTAATACTTGTCAACTGTGGCTAACGCTCAAAAATTTCTGGGTGTGATGGTTGTATCAAAAGGAATTATGGTTTGATTTTCAGCAAAAAATCCGGCGTTTTTCTTACTTAAAGTAAAAGTAACATTTATAGATACCGGCGATATTTTATTCGCCTGACTACAGTAAAAATTACACGAAGATACAGAAATGGTATTAATATCTATTAAGTCGGCTCCGTTTGAAGCAATTGTTCCACCGTTACATGAAAATACGGTTGTTCCGCCGTCAAAAGAGGTTATTTTAATATATTTATAAGCTGTCGCAGGCACTACAACCGCGGTGCAATCTTTTATGTAGCTATCCTTTGCTCCTGTTACGCTCACTCCATCAAAGCTTTTTGAGTAGGCAATCATTTTAGACATCTGGGAAATAATATAATTTCCGTTTTGCCTAACGTCATTAGTCGTATTACTCTTGTTTCCACCTCTAAGCGAAGAGACTAAAATTGAAGTAATTATAGTTCCTACTACAACAAGGATTATTATTACTGCTAAAAGCTCAACTAAAGTATAACCATTTTGACAATTTTCAATTTTCAATTTAAAATTTACAATTAACTTTTTAATCATTATTATATTATGGCGCCAACAAACTATTGATATTGGCAAGACAAGTATCAAGTGAAACTGAATGGCAATATAAATTAGAAGCGCTGGTGCATTTTCCACTTGTCCAGGATACATCTACGACAACTTTTGCGTTGCCCCCACAGCTGGCGCTTGCCTGGGTTATTACAACTTCGCGTACAAAAAAATTATCAATATTTGGCGCTGCACAATTAGTAACCGGAGTGCCTAAATCAGTTATTCCTTTGCCGAGGCAAAATGTTCCGGCTTTAGTTTGAAAACTTGTCCAATTTGACTCGCTTTGAGAACGTATAATATCTATGCCTTGTTGCGCATATTGCGTTGCCAGATTTTGATTTTTGGAAAAATCAGAACTGTTAACAGAAGTAATTACAACAACCGCAATTGAAGAAATTATTACTACCGCTGCGCCTAATGCAATCAAAGCCTCTATTAAGGTTTGACCTTTGTTATTAATGTTGTTAAATGAAAATAGCATTTTAATTACAGACTGTATTTTGGACCTGAATCCCTCCTACTGGACAAATAGTTATTGTTATTATTTTTGTTTGATTGTAAGATGAAAGCACAATATTGCCAGCTCCGCTGACTCCACCTGTTAAGACAGGGTAAATAATATTTGTTGCCGTAGTCGGTGGAACACCGGTTGCAGAATTAAAAGAAACATTTACCGGAAGCGTTGTTGTAGATAAAGAAGTTGTTATCCCCGAACAAATTACATTTAAAGAATAGGTTCTTGCCGCAATATTTAAAGTAACGCTGTATCCTTGCAAAACGCTTGTTGATAAGCATTGCGAAGGCTTTGTTTGTGAAGCTGCTCTTACTCTTGCGGTGTTTAAAGTATTGACTAAATCATTTGTTGCCTGTTGTAAAACCTGCGCTCTACTGTAAGAGGAAAAGGAAGCGATTCCAACGGTTGATAAAACTGCCAGTACCGAAAAAACAACAATCAGTTCTATGAGCGTGAAACCTTTATTGTTGAATTGTTGCATTGTTGAATTGTTGAATTTAGTTTTCATAAACAATATAGCAATTTAACAATATAACAATTTTTAGTTTATGGATTATTAACCGTAAAATACCATGCAGTTGAACAGCCTGTCCCTCCAGGACTTGTAGCGGCCCCTTGAGTATCTGCTGTATTTTCAAGACATGCTCCCAAAGTATAAGTTGTGCCGCCGGAACTTGTGTAATAGTAATTTCCGCTATTATAATAAGAGGAACCGCTTGGGTCGCAGGGAATTTTTTGCATATATGTATTTACAGGATTTCCTCCGGTTAATGAAGAAGAAGTCGGACAATTAGTAGAATAAAGCAAAGCAGGATAACTTCCAATATCAGACCTATAAAGCTCCAAAGCAGACTGGATTTGCCGTATATCTGATTTCCTCTGCGCGTCTCTTGCTCTTTGCCTGACTCCGATAAAATTTGCCATTAAAAGTGTTGCCAAAATTCCGATAATTCCAACCACTATTAATAGCTCTACCAGAGTAAAACCCTTTTGACAATTTACAATTTTCAATTTACAATTTTCAATTAATTTTTTATTCATTAATCTCAATCCTTTATCATTAATCATTCTGCTTATGGTGAGACATTCGGACTTGAAACTCCAAAATTACATGTTCCGCCGCAAGCAGTAGCTGAAATTCCGTATCCCGACAAACTAGTGCACGCATTTCCATTGTTGCAGGATTGCGGATCCGCTGCTCCTCTTCCCAGATTAGCATATATATAATAAGTTTGTCCATTCGGAGAATAATAAACATAAGTATGCCCGGAAGTCGGATCTTGGGGTACTACATTCATATAAGGCTGCCAGGAGGAATTCCAGTTAATTGTTGTCGTACCGTCTAAAATTTTATAAGTAGCGGTTGAACTTGGATAATTTCCTTTGTCTTGATAATAAGTTTCCAGAGCTTTCTGAATCTGTGATAAATCGGATTTTACCCTTGAATCGCGGGCTTTTTGGAATTGTCCGAAAGGATTTAAAACAGCCATAGAAGCAGTTGCAATTATGGCAATAATACCTATAACGATTATAAGTTCTATGAGGGTAAACCCAGCACCACTTTTTATTAACCTCGGAAAGTGAAGGATAAATCCTTTCATATTCCAAGAATATTTAGGGCAAGAAAATAAATATAATTTCCGAAAAACAAGCTTATTATTGCGCCTGTTATTAAAAACGGACCAAAGGGAAGAGTATCTTTTAGAAAAGCCTTTTTCTTCCATATAATTAGTATGATAGCAATAATTCCTCCTGTCAAGAAAGCCAAATAAAGGGCGATTAAAATACCCGGAAAACCCAAAAAAAGCCCTAGTAAAAACGATAATTTTATATCTCCTCCTCCCATGCTTTGTTTTTTGGTAAGCAAATAAAATAGATATGAAATTATCACAAAAAATAGAAAAGCACCAAGCCCGGAGAGTAAATGATTGGCGATTGGCGATTGGCGATTGGCGATAAGCCAGAGAAAGGTTATTAAAACTACCGGAAATACGATTTTGTCAGGGATAATTCCGTATTTTAAATCCGTAAAAAAAATAACAATAAAGCTTGAGACAATAAATAAATAATACAAAATAGTGATTAATGATAAAGGATTAATGATTAAAGAATTAAAAAATAAGAATTCATTAGAAATTAGAAATTTGAAATTTGAAATTACAAAAATGTAAGTCAGTACAAATAAAATTCCAGTTGATAATTCTATAATAGGATAAAAATAGGGTAGGCGAGTGTGGCAGTATCTGCATTTTCCTCTTAAGAATATAAATGATAATATTGGTATCAAATCTAATATACCAAGCTCTTTCTTACACTTATCGCAGCGCGATCTTCCTTTTATTGCATTTTGTTTTTTGGGGATTCTGTCAACCAAAACTCCCAAATTTCAATTTTCAATTAATTT
>JAMCVO010000735.1 GCA_023475715.1 Actinomycetota bacterium | reverse complement strand
AAGAAAAGCACTGTTTCTGCTCCTTCCCTGAAAACCATAAGGAAGGTAAAAGCCATCAATCCCAAGCCCTGGGCAGATGTATTTTTTTGGTTGACGATGCTATCCAGTTTCTTTTCTACCTCAGTTTTGATTGACTTGGAAACACGCCACATCCAGATTACTAAAGTAGCTACCATGATACTTGCTGCAATTAGCAGAGAACCCTCCAAATATTCGTTCTCAGGATCCAGATTAAGCATTTGAAACACAATTGCAAAGGCAATGCTGGCGATTATGGATATTGCAAGTCCTAAATATACCATTTTTTTCAATGTCGTTTTCCCAACTTTATTTAGGTATGTAAGAATTATACCCACCACGAGGGCTGCTTCTATACCCTCTCTAAGAGTAATTACTAATGATTCAATCACTTTAGTCTCCTTGTTATTTATATACTATCAATATTAGATATAACTAACTTTCAATGTTAGTATAGACTAATTTTGATATGTGTCAAGAGGGATAGAAAATATTCCAGAAATTCTTATGTACAAAAAGATGGCTTTTTTAACAAACCAATTTGTTATTTAAAAAAGAATGATTGAAAATGCAATCTGAAGGGATTAAAAAAATCTTTTATCAGCCTTCTTGCGGTATTACCCAAACTAGTGAAGCTGCCCTGGTACCAAATGCTAGATGAGTATTTTTTATCTGTAATGACATAGTTCCTGCGTAATCTGCAACTTCTAACACTTTAATTATAGCTCCGGGTTTGACCCCGGATTTGTCAAAATAATCCATTAATCCAAGATGGCGATTAGCTTCCTCAGAGATTCTCTCCACAACAGTAGTTTTACCAGCAATCACAGTATCGAGAGGAATTCCCCGAATTGGAGGCATGGAATTATTTATCGGTATGGGGTTTCCATGGGGGCATTTGTCTGGTTTCCCCAAAACCTGATAGAGTTTTTCCATAACCTTATCAGAAATTCCATGTTCCAGAAGGCAGGCATCCTGATGGGATTCACTCCAGGGTATTTTAAGAATATCAGTTAGCAGCCGTTCTGCCAGCCTGTGACGTCGGACCATGCTGATTGCTAACTTAAATCCTTTTTCTGTGAGAGAAACTTCTTTTCGTTCATTAGTGGCAATCAGACCATCACGCTTCATGCGTTGAAGAGCGGCAGTAATAGTGGGTGGTGAGACCTGGAGGCTTTCAGCAAGGCGAGCGCCAACCACTGTCTTATTTTCACTGATCATGTTTAATATGGCTTCCAGATATTCTTCGATTGTTGCGGTAGCACATTTCACTTTTATCATTTTCATATCTTACAAATTCAATTAGTATCAATTTTGTATTCTATTGGGTCATGCTAATTCTATTATGAAGAAACTATGGCGTCAACATAATGAATTGCTGAGGTATAAAAATCTTTATTGTAATTAAACCCATAATATCTTATAATTAGTAAGATAAAAAGGAGGTTAATATGTCATCTACAAATACCATACGTAAAGCAAAGCTTACAATAACTATTAGTAGTGATTTGTCCGGAGAAATAGACGAAATTGCCAAAGCAAAAGGAACCCCGAGAAGTCAGTTGATGGAAGAAATACTGCGAGATTGGCTATCTGTGTCAAAAAAAAAGACAATCGAAAAGGACATCAGGACTTATTATCTATCTCTTACTAAGGAAGAGAAGAAGGAAAATGAAGAATGGGCAGAGGCAGCGGCAGAAAGTGCAGAAAGGACATGGAATGATTGAGTATCCAAAAAGAGGAGAGATATATTTAGTTAAGCTACCTTCAAAGCCAAAGGATATTAAGAGCCGCCCTGCGCTGGTAGTCTCTTTAGATATTAGAAACGAATTGGCAAATGATATAATTGTTGTGCCTTTGTCTACAAATTTAAGGCCGTCTCCTACCCATGTTTTGCTCCAAGAAGGTGAAGGTGGATTATCAAAAACATCAATGGCTAAATGTGAACAGATAACAACAATAGACAAATTCTTGCTTCTAAGAGGGCCCTTTGCAGGTAAGATAAGCAACGAAAGAGTGAAGGAAATAGAAAAGGCGATTATAATTGCAATTGGGTTATAAGAGTCATCGAGTGACGTACTTAATTGACTTATTTGATATTTCTGACTTATATTTAGGTTAACATAAACAGCCAGAAATTTATCTAAAGTACCTTATAGATTTCTATCAAGATATGGTCATGTTCGAATAAACCGGAAAATCACCTGTAAGCTTCTTAACTTTTTGGGCAATGTCATTAAGTCCTGTTTTATTATCCCTATTCTTAATAACATAAGAAATATATTCACCGATCTTATGCATTTCGCCAGCTCCCATACCCTGTGTTGTAACAGCCGGTGTTCCTATTCTTATTCCGCTGGTGATGTTTGGGTTTAAGTTATCGTAAGGAATAACATTTTTATTAAGTATAATTCCCACGGAAGCCAGAGTTTCTGATGCTTCATATCCCGTTATATTCTTGTTTGTAAGATCGATAAGGAAGAGATGATTATCCGTGCCCCCCGAAACAATCCTGAAACCATCGTCTTTGAGGCAGTTACAAAGCACCTTGCAGTTTTCAACTATTTTTTTTGCATATATCTTAAATGCCGGCTGCAATGCTTCTTTGAAGGACACAGCTTTGGCTGCAATTATATGCATGGAAGGTCCACCCTGAGTTCCGGGAAAAACAGATTTATTTATCAGACTAGAATATTTCTTATCAGCAATAATCAAGCCTCCTCTTGGACCTCTTAGTGTCTTATGTGTTGTAGCTGTAGTGAAGTCTGCGATTCCTATTGAAGTTGGATGCTGCCCGCCAACTATAAGCCCTGCAACATGCGCAATATCTGCCATCAGAAAAGCTCCAACTTCATCTGCTATTTCTCTGAATTTTTTATAATCTATAATCCTTGAGTAAGATGAAGCCCCTGTGATTATAAGCTTGGGCTTGGATATTTTTGCAAGCTTTCTTACATTTTCATAATCGATCATTTCAGTTTCAGGATCAACACTATAAGTATAAATGTCAAAATATCTTCCTGTTAAGTTCTGTTTGTGTCCATGTGAGAGATGACCGCCATCTCTAAGATTCATGCTTAGGATTCTATCATTGCAGTTTAGTACCGAAAGGAAAATAGCAGTGTTGGCCTGAACGCCGCTGTGCGGCTGAACATTGCTGTAATTTGAATTAAAAAGTTCGTTGCATCTTTTAATTGCCAAATCTTCCACTTCATCAACGACATTACATCCTTCGTAATATCTGTCTCCGGGATAACCTTCTGCATATTTATTAGTCAGTATTGACCCCATTGTCCTTATTACTTCCTGAGAAGTGAAATTTTCAGAAGCAATTAAAATTATCTGGTTTTTCTGTCTTTCAAGTTCTTTCATAATTATCTTTTTAATTTCAATATCTATATATTGATCCGAAGTATGATTTTCATTCTTATTTCCCACAGAAATTGTCCCCCTCTTCAATATTGGTTATTTTGTTTATTCTCCTTAAATATTTATCTTCACTCTTAGGAGATGTTTTAAGAAATATGCCGGTTATTTCCATGCATTCGGAAATTGTCAAAAATCTTGCACCCAGGCATAATATATTTGCATTGTTATGCTCTCTTGTCAGACGGGCAGTTTCCTGGTTCCAGCAAACAGCAGCTCTTATGCCTTTGAATTTATTTGCAACTATGCTCATGCCAATTCCGGTACCACAAATCAATATACCTATTTCTGCTTCACTGCCGCAGACTTTTTGCGAAACTTTTGCACCAAAATCAGGATAATCAGAACTTTCAGTGTTGAAAGTACCCACATCTATGACAATATGACCAAAGGATTCCAAATAATCCGAAAGCTTTGCCTTATATTCAAATCCCGCGTGATCAGCTCCAATTGCTATTTTAATGACGGGCTCCTTTTTAATTGAAAAGATAATTAAAAATAATTATTATATTTTCTTTTATTAATTTTGCAACTTTAATATAAACATCCACGGACCTTCCAAATGGGTCTTCGATATCTATGCTTAGGGGAAAAATAATTGACTGTGCACCTGTAGTTTTTATTATTTTCAGCCTTTCATTTATAGCAGAAACAGATTTTAAATGTTTGGTGCTTTTGATATAACCAATATTATCTTTTTCAAATAAATAACTGTTATATGCTGGCTTGACAGGATAATTCCTGTAAATATTGCTGACTTGCGATGTGCCTCTTTCTATGGTTTTTCTGCTGTAGATACTTTCTGATTGGACATATAAAATAATATTCGAAAGTTCGAGCAAATTAAAAATTTTCTTTTCATCAATTTTAATAAATCTTGAAATAATATTTTTTTTATGGGAAGTTGCCATTGTTATTATCAAACTCGAGCTCTTGATTATTGATATATCAATTTGCTTGGGCTTGAATTTTATATTTGGAATTTCAAATATATCCAGAACCCGGTAGGTATTTGCTGGAATTTCGGTAAACATGACTTCAGTACCGGCGCTGCTGATACTTACCTTATCTTTGGCGCTTGGGTATTTTTTGAAATAAACAGTCTTTAAAAGATGTGTTGCAATTGCTTCCGCAATGTAACTTCTGCATGTGTTGCCGCTGCAAACAAAATTAATATTGATTATATCTTTTTTTTCAGTTTTTTCAGGCATACAAACCCATAAAAATATTAAAATAATTCATCAAACACTTTATCATATTTTAGCGCACCTTCCCTGATTAGAACAGGTTCCGGTCCTGAAACATCAATAATGGTAGAAACAGTTCCGGATAAATCCGAGCCGAAGTCTATTATGAGATCGGTATTATTTTTAATTGCTTCAGGTATTTCCTTAATATTTTTAGGAGACAGAGCTATTCCGGAAATGGTCGCACTTGTTGATACGATCGGTCCGCTCAGCTCAATTATTTTTTTTAATATTTCCAATCTGTCAAGTCTTATTGCAATTTTTTCATTTCTCCCTGTGACAAAACTATCCAATGAATTATTTTTTTTAAAGACCAGTGTAAGCGGTTGGTTGTTTTGCCCGGTCCAGTAATTTTTTATGAGAATATCAGCAGTTTCGTTTATTTCATCTACAAGTTGCAAAAGCGAATCGATTTTGGATATAAGCACGATAAAAGGAAGATTTTTGGGCCTTTGCTTGAGTTCATAAATCCGTTCCAAAGCATTTTTATTAGTATAATTGCAGCTTAAACCGTAAATTGTGCTGGTTGGCAGTATTATAACCTTGCCTGCAGAAATATATTGTGCAGCAATACCGGCTGCATCCCTGGAAGCTCTTTCTTTACTGCTTAATCTGATAGTTTTCATTTTTGGCTATCTGAATTCGAATGCATCTTATTATTTTTTATTAATTATTATGAAAATTAATTAATATTCTTGCCGGCAGGTTAATTTTATAAGATTTATTTATTGAAGTATATATCTGGATTTAACTTAAATTAGGAAGCATCTAAAATTTCGTGATAAAAAATAAATTGATAAGCCAGGATGGGTATTGAGAAAACCATTTGAAGGCTTAAGCGGGCATGGTTCCTCCTCCGGGAGGAGAGCGAAGCCTGAAACTGAGCT
>JAMCVO010000575.1 GCA_023475715.1 Actinomycetota bacterium | reverse complement strand
GATCTCGGCTAGTCCGTTCGGCTTTTTAAGACCGGAAGCCAGTTTTGCTAAAAGCTTGTTGTAAGAAATGCCAAACGAAGCGGTAATATACTCACCAATCTCTTGTTTGATTCGTTTTTTGATAATTTTAATGATTTCATGAGTACCTCCAAATAAATGTTCTGTTTTGGTCACGTCTATAAAAACCTCGTCAATCGAAAATAACTCAACATATGGAGAATAGTCTTTGCATATATCTAAAAAAATTTTTGAGACCTCAAAATATTTTACAAAACTTGCTGGGACAAAAATAATTGAAGGGTAGACTTTCTTTGCCTCAAAACTACGCATTCCTGTTTTAATTCCAAAACGCTTGGCTTCCCTGCTTGCAGCAACAATGCAGCTCCTACTATTGGTAGCAATAACGCCCAAAGGTTTATTGCGGAAAAGAGGATTAAACTGCTGTTCACAGCTGGCAAAAAACGAATCAAACAAGAGATTGGTGAGTATATTACCGCTTCGTTTGGCATTTCTTACAACAAGCTTTTAGCAAAACTGGCTTCCGGTCTTAAAAAGCCGAACGGACTAGCCGAGATCAAAAAAAATAATCTGGAAGATGTTTACAAGCAAGCAAAATTAACAGATATTTGTGGCATTGGAGAGAGAATAAAAATAAGACTTAATGAGATTGGAGTCTATTCACTCCTGGATTTAAAAGAAGTGTCTTTAAATACGCTTGTTGCCGAATTCGGTAGAATAGAAGCATATTTTTTAAAAAACATTGGTTCCGGTATCGATTTTACTCCAGTTGTTCCCTACACAATTGCCCCTTCTGTAAAATCTGTTGGACGAAATTTCTGTTTGCCTCATAACGAATACAATCAAAGGGTAATTTTACAGAATATTTTTGAACTGTGTGAAGAAATCAGCATAAAACTCAGAAGGTTAAATAAAAAAGCTAAGACCATAGGCTTGGCACTTAGAGGCACTAACTGCGAACATGGCCGAAAAACTATTAGAAGGCACATCGATTCAGGTAAAGAAATTTTCTCCGTTTGTAAAGAGTTTTATAATGAATGGTTCATGGATGATTTAAGTTCTAATCAAAAAATTAAAATCCCTAAGCAAACTTGTCCTGAGCGTAGTCGAAGGATGGTAAGGATGATTTCTGTTTGGGCAGAAAATTTAGAAGATAAAGCCTTTCTTCCCTTGCACCTTTTTGAAATTGATGACAAGAAAGAGCGTGTTTTGAAAGCCGTAGACAAAATTAATGAGCGTTTTGGTGACCATACTATACGTAACGGCTTTTTACTTTACAGCGAAAAATTAACCACAGTCCCTAATGGTTTTTTGGCGGATAAATATGAAAGGTTCAAGTTGGCTCCGATTGAATCGGAGTTGGCAAAGACTAGTATTTTTTAAGATTTAGTAAGAGAATTGGCTTCAGATACAATTAAATCTTTTTTTTCTTCAGGCAGCTCTTCCGATCTTAGACAGTTTTTATCTTCGTTAATATCGCTGCAAAGAATAGTATGATTATCCATAAGTGTTTGTTTTTGTGCTTGTGAAACATAAGAAAGAGCAGTTATCGGAAAGAGCTTATGCTTTTCAACAAGATCCCTAAGATTACCTTCTTCTGGATAACTCCAACTGATTATTTTCATTCCAACACATGCGCCGTAATTGATGGCATCTATAGTTGCTTTCGTATTTGTTGCAAGCCAGACTTCGTTAAAATTATTTTTTTCTTTAATGTCATCAAACCTTGCTTTGGTGTAAAGAGCAACGTGTATGTCTGTTCTTGTTCCCGGGAGATTATGAAATTTTGTCTCAATCATAATTTTTTTGTTTTCTTTTTCAGCAACGATATCAATTTCATGCGAAACGCAAGCTCCCTGTAGTATTTGCCTTACGCTTGTTGCATATCCCTCCGCTTCCAGAAGCTTGGCAAAAAAATCTTCAAAGGGATATCCTGTTGGGCCAAGCGTCATGATAGACTGCTTTAGGCTATATTTGGATTTATTAAAATAATCTTGAGACTGTTCAAAAAATTCATTAACATGAGAATAAATTTCTGAAGTCGGTATATTGTCGTAGAGTTTAGATTTAACGTGATCAAGGATTTTATTCTGTTCTGCTCCGGTAATGCCGGCACGGTTAATGGAAGAGATTACTTTATCTTGGCTGAAGGGCTCAATTTCACCTGTTGCCTTAACAACATTAAGCATAAATTTATATTATCAAAAAATATTTGAGAAATGAAGTAGTTATGATATACTGAAGTATAAGGTATAAACCATCGGATTTGCCTCAGCCTCGGTTCGTAACATAAAACCCTTCAGGCTTAAATTGATCTATGAATTTTAAAATTAAAATAGTTAATAAATTCTTTAGTGCGTTTCCTGCCCTACAACACAAGAATTATCGATTATACTTTTTTGGACAATTAATCTCTCTAATTGGAACATGGCTGCAAATGGTTGCTTTAGGCTGGTTGGTGCTGCAAATTACCCAGTCGGCCTTTCTGGTTGGACTAGTTTCAACGGTGGGAAATCTGCCGGTCCTGGTTTTTACTCTTTTTGGAGGTGTAATTGTCGACCGTCTGCCAAAAAGAAATATTCTTTTCTTTACGCAAATATCGTCAATGATATTGGCTCTTATTCTAGGATTACTAACAGTATTTCGTATAATTAATATTTCAGAAATTTTTGTACTGGCTTTTTTACTTGGCCTTGTAAATGCACTTGATAGTCCTGCTCGCCAGTCGTTTATCGTCGAAATGGTCGGACGAAAGGATCTTTCATCGGCTATTGCTCTAAATTCTGGCATTTTTAACGGGGCAAGAGTAATTGGCCCTGCATTTGCCGGAATTACAATAGCTCTTTTTGGAACAGGCGGAGCATTCATAATTAACGGTTTGTGCTACATTGCCATTATTATTGCCATACTTTTTATAAAAGTAAATGAAGTCATTCCAGAAACTCACCCACATCCTTTGAAAGCAATTCACGAGGGATTGCATTATTCTTTTACCCATCCTGTTATCGGCCAACTTTTGATTTTTACGGCTTTTTCATCAATTTTTGGATGGTCATACTCTATAATCATGCCTGTCTTTGTAAAAGATGTATTTCAGATGGGAGCAGACAGTCTTGGGTATTTTTACTCAGCGGTTGGGATTGGAGCATTGACGGCTATTCTTTTAATATCCGCTTTGTCAAGAAAAGTAAAAAGCATAAATTTTATTTTGACAGGCAATATTATATTCTTGATTTCTATCACATTTTTTACTTTTACGAGAAGCATTTACTTAGCTTTACCTCTTTTATTTTTTGCAGGGATAGGACTAATAATGCAGTTTTCTATAATGAATACAGTCATTCAGCATGTTGTATCAAATCATATTAGGGGGAGAGTTATGAGCATTTATACGCTAATGTTCATGGGAATGCTTCCTGTCAGTAGTTTTCAGGTAGGATTTTTTGCAGAGCATTTTGGTCCTCAAATTGCCGTAAGAATAAATGTTGCTATTCTGTTAATATTCAGTATTTTTTTATTCGTGAACCGTCTGAAAATTCAGTCCGAATATGAAAAACATATGGTTGAAAACAGTAGCTAGGGATGTTTCTGGAAGAAATCTAATGAGTTTTCTGTTGCTTCATTCCATGATTCCGATAAATTATGGCCTGTCTCTGGATACAAGTTTAATCTTGATTTTTTGTTTAAGCTGATTAAATCATCATAAAGCTCTATTGACCATTCATAAGGGACAACCTCATCATCAATACCATGGTTAATCTGAAGAGGAATATTTATATCTTTTAGATATGTTAAAGGTGATAAACTTTGCCAGATTTCCGGATTTTCTTCCGGGCGGCCAAGAAGATCAAATACTTTTTGGTAGGGAAACGGTGTAATCTTTGATTCAGGAAGACGCGAGAGATTGTTTTTTTCAAACCACCTTATTGGATCGGTCACCGGCGCCCAAACTACGGCTGATTTAATTCTTGAAGAAAGTTCTGGATCTTTCCCTATTATTTCTAAAACTTTCAGTGTCACTTCTCCGCCCATCGAATGGCCAAACAGATAAATATGATTTTTATCAGCCTCCTGAATTTGATCAATTGATGAAATTAAATTTAATACATCAATAGGATAGGCAAATCTCATTAGCTGCGTATCGTCTATTTCCGAAATACCGTTTCCACGATAATCTGGTTTTAAAACAACATAGCCTTGTGAAGAAAAATAATCTACAGTTTTTTCGTAGGAACTGACTGTGTTGTATTCTTTTGGATTAATGTATCCATGATTAATGATTAAAACTGGATATCTCTGGTCAGGTTTAGTGGAATTAGGTATAGTCATCAAACTATATAACTTTAAACCATCAGATGGATAAGAAATGATAAAACTTGAATATTCATTAGAAAGGTATATTTTATTTTCGATTTCTATTTTCCCGCCTATATAATCCCGATGCTGCAATGCTGGAATTGAAAGTGGAAATAAATTAACCTGGGAAATTTTTGGTTGAGGTTTTAAATACAAATTTCTTTTTTCAAAAACGATAAAGTCATTGTGCTTAAAAACCTCTATATAATTTTTATCTCTTTTCAAATCATCAACCATTTCTTTTTGTTTTTCTAAGGATGGCTGGGCAAAGGGGTCGTTTAAAAGAAACATGATTATGTCTGCTTTATCTATCCCAATTGGGATCGTAAAGATTTCTTTGCGGTGCGAAAGGTGTGATCCCAAATTATTGGTCGTAGCAATGCTAAAGTCCTGAGGAACACGCTTAATAAATTCATTGACAACATTTCGGTATGGTAATTGTTTTATAAACATATCGAGATTTGGATTTTTTGTTCCTGGCAGCGGCCCAAGCAAAATAGATGAGTATATAGTTGATCCTAAAATAAATAATCCGAAATAATTAACTGATATTTTTGGAAAAAATTTTTTTAGATTTTTAATTCCATAAATACTGGAGATAAATATAAATGGGATAATATTGGAATTATAATGGAAATATATTTGCCTAAGTTGTGCGTTATTGCTGAGTAGATTAATTAATAAGTCAGGAAGAGCAAAAATAAGATATTGGGGTGCAAAAATAATTAAAAAGCCACTCGGTATAAATATATTATATAGATATTTAAGCCTATTTTCCTGAATTAAAATTTCAGCAATTTTTTGAGGAGATAAAATAGTATTTTTTATCACATTAGAAGGAGAATTACCAAAATCAGAATAATATGAGAGGGCGAAATGCTGAGATCCTTTAAATCCGGGAATTGCATAATTTACAATATAATAAAAAATTGATAAGCAAATTAAAAAAAACAGAAAGCTTATTATTTGCTCCCGAAATCGGTCTGTTTTTGGCAGAATAGTTTTTATTGGATTCATTATGATTTTAGAAATAGAAGTATTTAATGACTTAAAATATGCCCATAAACCAAAAACAGAAATTATCAACCAAACTTGTTCTTTTGTCTCCGCTTTATTTAGTTTGGTCTGATCCGAGAATGCTTCTTATATTTCAAACTATTATTCTGGCTTTCGGATCTATTTTTGTGTTTTTGATTGCCAAGCATAT
>JAMCVO010000386.1 GCA_023475715.1 Actinomycetota bacterium | reverse complement strand
TTTTTTTTCTGTCAAAATAAAGCTGCACTACTTGCTTAGACTCCAGAATGGCAACTCTGGTCTCATTCTTATCGGAACTCACTAACATTTCGATTCCCAAATTTTTATCTCTCCTAACAACCCTTTATACAACTTCAAGGGGGTTTTTCTGAAAATTATTCTGCAGGATATACATCTCCTGTTTTATAACTGAATCTAAAATAAAATCAGATTCTTTTAAAATTTCTGAAAAAAAACTTAAAAAATTATTAAACTTAAAAATAAAATTATTTGCATCTTTTAAGATTTTAGCATAACCAAAAATTTTAAGGAAAAGAATATTTTTATCAGAAAGTTCCATATCAACTTTGAAAATTGATTTTGAAAAATCGTTTTCGCCTTCGATTCTTTCTTTCAATTTAATAATCTTTTCATTTACTGCCTTAAAATTTTCGTCAAATGTACTGCCGGATATATTTATTTTAAAAATATAAAGTATCAAGTCTATATCAGCCATTAGACTTGGCACCCTGTAAAAAACTTTTCTGGCTGAGATTATTTTCAATTGTTCGGGCAGCTGCAGGTTGACCTTGCTGATAAAATCATTTGCTTCAATATTGTCTTCCAATACCAGATCACAATATTCTGCCAGGCTTTCAACCCCAAGCGGTATTGGATTACTGAAACTGATTTTAGGTTTGGGATTAAAACCTTTGCCGTATTTAACAATTATATCTGATCTTGCTAAGGCTCTTGTAATCAGCCTTACTATGTCAAGGTGAGATAAAAATTTATACTCTGCCCTTTTATAGAATTTAAATCTTATTATATTTTCAGCCGTTATGTTTAACATACTTGATTATAGTTTCTTTGCAGCCGTATATTCTTTTAATAAGTATTCCTTTTTCACTCCAATATCAATCATATCCCATGGAAGAATTTCATCCGGGGGGATTTCCCTTGTGGCATAAAAATCCATATCACATCCTTCTGCTTCAAATGCTTCCACCCAGAGATCAAAATTAAAATAATCAGTCCAGTTATCAAACTTCGCCCCCCTTTTCCATGCATTTTCAATGACATTTCCCAAAAGAGTGTTTCCTCTTGCAAGAGCACATTCTATTTTGCTTTTTTCAGGGCTTGTCCAGTTAAGCTTGACAAACCTCTTCGGAATTTTTTTTGAAATATAAGCGAATTTGTTTCTAAGTTTTTGGATATTGTCCTGAGATGCCCACTGGAAAGGTGTAAATGGTTTTGGGCAGAAGGCATTTATGCTTACGTTTATCTGAAAGCGTCCCATTCTTTTTCTTGGAATTATTTCCGCAGCTTTGTTTATTATCTTGTTGATAAGTACAATTATTGCTTCTATGTCTTCCTGTTCTTCAAATGGCAGACCAATCATGAAATACAGCTTTACCTTATCCCATCCTCTGCTGAAAGCTATTTCCATGCAATTAAGCAGGTTTTCTTCAGTTATATCTTTTTTTATTACATCTCTTAACCTCTGACTTCCTGCTTCGGGAGCAAAAGTCAAGCCGGTTTTTCTGCCTTTTAATATAAGTTCGGCTAACTTAAAGTTGAAACTATCAAGCCGCAATGAGGGCATTGAGATTGAAAGCAAGCCGAAATATTGGGAATTTGAAATATTCGTAATAAGATATTCTAACTGTCTGTAATCTGCGCTCGAAAGAGATGTAAATGAAATCTCATCATAACCTGTATTTTTTAATCCTTCAATGCATTGACTTATCAGATTTTTCGCATTCCTCTGCCTGACAGGTCTGTTTGCAAAACCTGCCTGGCAGAACCTGCAGCCTCTTGCACACCCTCTCATGATTTCAACAGAAAATCTGTCATGAACAACCTGGATATTAGGTATAATAGGTTCTGTAACAATTTCAAAATCATTCAGATCTTTGATTACAGCTTTTTTTATTTTAATATCCGGCTCAATTTCTTTTATACTGCAGTCTGTATTGAAATATATTTTGAAAAAAACAGGCACATAGACACCGTCGACTTTACTTATTTCCTTCAGCAATAATTCTTTACTGGTACTTTTTCCTTTTTCATTATTTCTTGCCTTCTTAAAGTATCTTATCTTTTCAAGCAAAGGGATAATAACCTCCTCACCATCACCCACTACAAAAAAATCCATGAATTTTGAAAGAGGCTGTGGATTTACTGTGGAAGAACCACCGGCACATACCAGAGGAAAAATGTTTTTTCTGTCTTTTGAATTGACTGCGATACCGCCAAGATCCAGCATGTTAAGAATATTTGTATAAAGCATTTCGTGAGCAGCATTAAAACCAATAAAATCAAAACAATCAAGAAAAATTCTGTTTTCGAGTGAAAATAATTTTACTTTTCCTCTCCTGAGTTTTGCTTCAAAATCTATCCATGGTGCGTATACTCTTTCTGCACTGAACTCTGAATGCTTATTTATTATCTGATATAAAATTTGAATTCCCAAGTTAGGCATTCCAACTTCATATATATCAGGAAATGCAAGTGCACTCAAAACAGTATGGGGATGACTTTCAATAAAATTCTGACTTTTACTTTTTATGCCTATTTCGTGATTTATATATCTCCCAGGTTTTTCTATTCCTGACAGAAGCTTCTCCAGTTCTTTAAGTTCTAAATTCATCAATCAAACTCCTGGTAAGCAATTTCGTGGTTTTTCCTTAAATCTCTTCTAAGATAAACATTTTCAACCAACCCTATCCCGATGAACATACTTAAAAGATTGGAACCCCCATAACTTAAAAACGGCAGCGGTATACCAATTATCGGCATTATTCCTATTGTCATCCCAATATTTATGACAACCTGGGCTAAAATTATAAAGCCAATTCCTGATGCAATCAAAGAGCCAAAGCTGTTTTGCGCCTTTGATGCAATATAAAAACAGCGCCAGATAATAAGAGCCAGTACCAGGATAATAAGAACTGAACCAAAAAAACCGATTTCTTCGCCAATTACCGAAAAAATGAAGTCTGTATGATGTTCAGGGACATAGTTTAGATTTGTCTGCTTTCCAAGAAACAAACCTTTACCCCAAAGCCCTCCCGAACCTATTGCCAGTTTTGACTGAAAAAGGTTATAACCGATACCTTCTTTTTGAATATCCGGTTTTAAAAAAACCAGTATTCTGTCAAGCTGATATTGCTTTATCAAACCAATTTTTATTGCTCCAAAGAATCCTCCGATAGTGGCTGCAAGGATGCCTAAAAAATAGAAAAAATTAGCACCTGAAATAAAAAGCATTCCCATATAAACTATAAAAAATATCAGCGCAGTTCCATAATCGGGCTGGAAAAGAACCAATGACATACTTGCTACTGCCGCAAAAAAGGAAAGAGCGACTTTTTTAAACCCAACTTTGTTTTCCTTTTCTCTCGGCCATTTGGAAAGCAAAGCCGCGACAGATATAACCATTAATATTTTTGCCAACTCAGAAGGCTGTATGGGAAAAAGCTTTAAATCTATCCAGCTTTTAGAACCATGAACTTCATATCCAAAAGCAAGCACAGCACCTAAAATTGCAATATTTAACAGAAAAAATATCCACCAGAATTTTTGGGTAAACCTGTAATTAAAGAATTGAATAAAGACAAATATTACTGCAGCACCAATAAACCAGTAGCCCTGCCTTTTGAGATAATACATCGGGTCCGTCACACCGCCTGGCATGCTAAATTTTGTAGCGCTGTAAATTATTAGAAGACCAAAACCGGAAAGCAAGAATACTGCTATTGGAAGAATAGGATCAAACATAATCTTCCTCTTTTTTTCGTCTTCCAGGATTTCAAGGTTAAAATCTAAATTTTTATTCTTTTTTATAAATGATTCTTTCATTTTGAATTGATATTGAATAAATATTCATAAATTTTCTCAGCAATAGGGGCTACCGAACTCGAACCGCCGCCCGCTTGTTCTAGCATGCCAACTATGATGTACTCGGGATTTCCTATAGGGGCATAAGTTGCAAACCATCCATAGTCTTGTTTACCAAAAACTTCAGCAGTACCTGTTTTACCTGCTACCGGGATTTCTTTTATCGGAAAATTTATAAATCTGCTCGCTGCAGTTCCCTGTGAAACAACAAGACCCATGCCTTTTTCTATTAATTCAAGATAATTTTTGTTTAAATTCAGATCTTCATAGCCTGTATTACCAGGGTCAAGGAAAATATTGCCTTCAGAGTCTTTAACTTCTTTAATAAAATGAGGTGTATATTTTAAGCCTCTGTTAACTATAATCGAATAAGCCTGTGCCATTTGCAGAGGTGTAGCCAATACGTCCCCCTGTCCAATAGCCATATTGACAGTATCTCCCGGAAACCAGACTGAATTATCTTTCCGGTCCTTAAAAAATTCTTTTTTCCATTTTTTATCGGGAACTAACCCACCATCTTCGTAAGGCAGGTCAACTCCTGTTTTACTTCCAAAACCAAATATTCTTGCATATTTTTGTAATAGCTCATCATTATTATTATTTTTTATAAAAAGTTTATAAGCTACATTATAGAAATAAATATCGCATGAATTTTTTATTGCACCCAGGATATTTAAGCGGCCATGACCACTTTTTAACCAGCAGTATTTGGGAAAATCTCTACCAAGGCCATACCAGACCCCGTTGCAGGTTTCTACACTATTTTCACTGATGACTTCTTCAGCAAGCCCACCATAAGCTGTCACTATTTTAAAAACAGAGCCTGCTGCGAAGGACATCACGGCCCTGTTATTTAATGGAAAATCATTTTTTGGATCATTTAGATAGTTCCAGTCAGATATGGAAATTCCACCTGTAAAAACAGAAGGGTCAAATGTTGGATAGCTTGCCATAGCAAGCACCTCGCCTGTCCTTGCGCTCAGCACAACAATTGCACCGCCAGGAGCTTTAAAATAATCTTCGGATTTTGGAACTTTTTTTTCTCTAATAGCAATAATTGAGCTTGAAAGCAATTCTTCAACAACTTTCTGAAGGTCTATATCAATCGTAATATATAAATCGTTTCCATTTATATAAGGGATTTCTTCTACAATACTTTTTGGTTTTCCAAGTGGATCAACCTCATAGGTAATCTTGCCTTTAGTTCCTTTAAGAATATCTTCATAAACTTCTTCTATACCGGTAAGCCCGATCTGGTCTCCTCCTTCATAACCAATCCTGTATTCTTTCATATTCAATTTTTCTTCATCGATCTCACCGATATACCCAAGCACATGGGAAGCCAGTGAACCATACTCATAATCCCTGAAAAATATGTCAATAATTTCCACTCCAGGCAAAGAGTTTGAATTCTCTTTAAGATAGATCATTGTTTCGTAATCGATGTTCTGTTTCAAAATGACTCTTTCAAGATAAGAAATATTGCTTTTATCAACTTTTTTAACTATTTCATCATATGGAATATTTAATTTTTCACTAAGCGTCTTGATTACTTCCTTATTATTAGCAACAATCCGGGGGTCTACAGCAACTGCAGGAGAAGGGATGCTTTTTACCAGCAGCTTGCCGTTCCTGTCAAAAATATTTCCTCTGGGCGCAGGTATCGATTTGGTGCGAAGCATGCTTTGCGAAGCTTCTTGCGCAC
>JAMCVO010000741.1 GCA_023475715.1 Actinomycetota bacterium | reverse complement strand
TATTATCGATTTTTGGAATAATCTGCATAAGACCGAGGGCTCCGGCATAAGAGCCGGCATCAGGCTGGAATCTGCTCTCTTCTCTTATAACAGCCAGCACAAATAGCGGGTCAACGTTGAACTGCCCACTGTATTTGTCAATATATTCCTTAAATCCATATGGGTAGAGAAGGTAATAAATATAATCCTTATATGGATTATTAAGATTGGATTTTAACTTTGAAAAATATTTTGCTATTAATTTTTGTGAATTTAAATAATCTTTGGCTTCAAGATATAGAGTCGAGATTTCAAGAATAGTTAAATTATTCTGCTCAAGCTCACCGCTTCCGGCTTCTATTTCCTTTGTTGCGCTTACATAAAATTCCAGGTTTAAAAGCTCCTTAGCCTTATCAATATGGGTAAATTTACCATTCTGTCCGCTGCCGGAATTATTATTGTCTGTGTCCTCATAAATTTCAGGCAGTAATTCATCTATTTTCGGATTGTCAGGATAAACAGTATTATCGATTTTTGGAATGTCATATTCTATGCCCATTGATTTCAGGGATCTTTGTGAAGCAAATGTATAATAAGTATAAGTTTTGCTGTCAATTATTTCCTTATAGATATTTGCCGCAGCATCATTTTCCCCAAGTTTCTGCAGAGATCTTGCTTCCCAGAACATAGCTTCCTCACCAACTGAAGTACCTTTGAATTTAATTTTCATCCCCTGAAAGGTGTTTTTTGCATTATTGTAATCGCCGCTTTTAAATTGTATCCACCCCAATTCCCAGTAAGCATCCGGAATCTTGTCGCCGCCCGGATAATTATTTATGATTTTTTCATAATTAGCAGCAGCGCTTTCAAGATCACCCCTTAAGAAGTATATTCTGCCAATTCTGTAAAGACTGTCGTCAGCATAATTGCCCTCCGGGAATTTTGACAGAACTTTCTGATAGTAACTTATTGAATTATCTTCCTGGCCCAAGCTGGTAAAGGCTCTGCCAAGAAAATAAAGGCTGTCGTCGGCATAGCTTTCGGATGGGAATTTTTCATAGCAAGAAATAAGCAATTCTGTAGATTTTGAATAATCTCTCAAATTGAAATAGCTCATTCCCAGCTTGAATAAAGTCTTTGAATGCAAAGCTGAAGGAAGTGGTGAATTTTTACCTGCTTCAATTATTTTGTTAAACTCACCGATTGCACTTTCATACTGGTATAGGTCAAAAAAAATCGCCCCCCTTGAATAAAGCTGCTCGTTTGATGGCTTAAAAAGTCCTGTAAGCTTTCTATCTGAAAGTGAAGTGATATTTTTAAATGCATCATCGGCAAATTCATTCTCCGGGAAATTCAGCCAGATTTTTTTATAATTTTCAAAAGCACTTTCAAATTTGGAATTTTTTTCCTGACATATTGCCAGCTGGAAAAGACCATAAGGAATTAGTTCTGATTTTGGAAAGTTTTTTACAAAACTTTCATAGTTGGTTTCAGCTTCGGAATATTTTTGCTGTACGTAAAGTAAGTCAGCGTATTCCAGATTAGCCTTTTCATAAAAAATTGAATCAGGATACATATTCTTAATTCTGGAATAATTTTTAGCGGATAAATCATATTTTCCCTGCATCAGCAAGCTTTTGGCAAGGTAATAATTTATGTGGTCTGAAAGTACTTTGTAAGTATCTTTAATCTTATTAAAATAATATTCTGCCGCCAGATAATCACCTTCTTCGAGTTTCTGAATTCCCTCAGAAAATAATTGCCTCTGTCCTGTAATATCAGTAACACTGGTGCTGATATCTGCATCAGTTGAATCAGTGCTGCTGCTATTCTCCTGATTTGTACTGGTTTCATCACTATTGTCCGAAGTGTAAGAGCTTTCTGAAGCATTATTGGAGGAGGTTTTGTCGGTTGAGCTTGAAAACGATGCACTATCTGTATCTGTGCTTCCCTGTGTTGATTCCGATGAAGAAGCCGGAATATCTTTTCCGGTCTCTGATGCTACTGTTGCAGTATCAACTCCGGATTGTAATGTTTTTTTAATTGCTTGACAGCTTGACATACTGAAAGCAAAGAAGCTGATTAAAAAAAATATCAAAACTATCAGACCCGCAAGCTTTAAAAAATTTTTATTTGGCATTTTTCTATATACCTGATTATATTGCTGATAATATAAAGGAATTTTACTTTATTAGTATTTTAAAGTAAACGAAACATATAGAAAAGTAAATAGATATTATTGGCCTTAATTAGAGTTGTTTTTATTCTAACATATTGTTGCAAATGCATAACAATATAGGATTATCTATACAATATCAAACAGTCGTTTGCCGAGAGGATATGTGGTTCTGCTCCATAAAGCACTGGTTCGATCCTCTCTCCCCAGCCATTTCGGTATGTATGTGTATCTTTGAGATTTCTTGTCAAATTAAAAAAACTTATTAAATAATTATTTAAATATACAATAAATTATGGTAATATAAACATAAATTATGGTAAAGGAGTTAAAACATGCTGGAGTCTGTATTTGGTAACGCTACTGTAGAAAAAGTTTTATTTGCCCTTGAAATCTATGGGCAGGCATATCCTGCTGGGCTTGCAAAACTGTTTGGTATACCTGTAAATGGAATCCAGCAACAGCTTAAGAGATTGGAAGATGGCGGAATTGTAGTTAGCTTAATGGCAGGCAGGACAAGAATTTACCAGTTTAATCCAAGATACCCATTTTTAAAGGAATTAAGAGCATTGATTCAAAAAGCATTACAATATCTGCCCCAAAAAGAAATACAAAAATATTACAGAAATAGAACAAGGCCAAGAAGGAAAGGTAAAACCATATGAAAGTAAACTGGGAAAATGTTGGAATAAAAAAAATGGCAGCAATAATATCAGAGCATTTGCAGAAAAATGGTATTGAGGCTGTTTTAGTCGGTGGGGCTTGCGTGTCAATTTATTCAGATAATACATATATTTCTTATGATATTGACCTTATTACGGCAAGCTCTATTAAAACAATGATTCCGGTACTTGATCAGTTGGGCTTTAAAAATACAGGAGGCCGTTTATTTGAAAATCCTAAGTGTAAATTCTTAATTGATTTTGTAGCACCTCCAGTTTCAATTGGAGATGCGTCTGTATCAGAGTTTAATTACATAAATACATGTTTGGTACAATATGCCTGTTAACCCCTACTGATTGTGTTAAAGACAGGCTGGCTGCTTACTTTTTCTGGAACGACTTGCAGTCTTTAGACCAGGCAGTCATGGTGGCAAAAAGAAATAAAATTGATATACAAGATATAAAAAAATGGGCTGAAAAACTGGGTGAGCTGGAGAAATATAATATTTTTATTAAAAAAATAAATTAAGAGCTTTATTAATAGTATTTAAATCAATATACAAACGGCAATTAGTATGAAAATTTTGAAAAGAAAAAATAAATTTTATAACACTGATAGATTTGGCCAACCTGAAATAAGGGTATACCATAAAAAAGCCACTGGTAATAAATCCCGTAGATATCTTTTAAAATGTGGTTGTTGCAATGAAAAGCTGGAAATATATTATGATGAAAATGGGCTTGAGGTTAATGGTGTTAACGGATCAATAAAAGACTGGCAAGAAATTTTATTGCCATTACTGCAGATAAAATCTTAGAAAATTATTGCTGGTATAAAAATATCCTTATCTGAACTTACAATTACGGTTCTAACTTCGTTCGCTATGGCCAGCCATTTCGGTATGTATGTCAACTTTAACACTTATGTTTGTTTATTTATCTATGAATAGATCTATATAATTTTTATACCAGAATTGACGTCCATACTCTATTTTTTTATCAATCTGTTTTAATATTCCAAGTTCAGCCATTTTTTTTGTAAGCTCGTTTGCCTGGGGGCGTGAAAGCCCGGTCCATTCTTCTACTTTTTTTACAGTGACAATTGGTAAATTATATAATTTTTCAAGAACAAGAATTGCTTTCTTTGCTCTCTTGCCAAGTGTTTGAATTTTTAATAGATCACTTACCCTTAAAGAATTTATTTTCTTTGATATATCAATAGCCTGTTCTGCTATAATAGCCACCCCATCAAAAAAAAAATTCAGCCAGGAATCTATATCACATTTTTCACTGTGATATCCTGCTAAGCTGTTATAATACTGCTCACGATTCTTTAAAAAATAATCTGAAAGGTATAATACTGGTCTTTCAAGAATTCCTAACTTACAAAGATAAAATGTAGTCAGCAGTCTTCCTGTTCTTCCATTACCATCAAGAAAAGGATGGATCGTTTCAAATTGTGCATGAACAAGGGCAGCTTTAATTAATGATGTATAATCATTTTCTGAGTATAAGAATTTTTCCAGGTCATCAAGACATCTGTAAAGCTCCGATGGTGAAGGCGGTATAAAAGTTGCATTATTTAATGATCCACCACCAATCCAGTTCTGTGATTTCCTGAATTCCCCTGGTGTCTTGCCTGGTGCATCTGCAGTACCCTCTAAAAGTATTTTATGAATTTCTCTGATAAATCTAAGCGATAAAGGTAATTTCTTTAGTCTTTCAAGACCATATTCCATTGCCTGTATATAATGAAGAATCCTGTCTACATCCTGCGGAAATTTATATTCTAATGTGGATTCTTTTTTTATTACATCTATAATTGTAGCTTTCGTACCTTCGATTTCACTTGATTTTGCAGCTTCTTTTCTTATATACATTAGGATAAAAAAATCAAGGTCGGGCAGCAGCTGTGTAATACCGTCAAGTTTACCAAGCATAAGCACAGCCCTTGCATGTAACTGTTGAGTTTTTGTATTTATAATTATTTTTTTATCAGGAGGAAATTTTTCCGGAATAAAAGCTTTGTATCCACCTGGTTGTTGAATTAATTTTCCAATAATCATTGATAAAATTATTATATTAATTAAAGTTGTTAGGATTATATCATTTAATCCTAACATTGGTCAAGTAGTTGTTAGGTTTATTTATGGTTCGAGTCTCAAAAAATCAGTTCAGGCATAAAAATAATCTTATCTGAACTTGCAATAGCAGTTCTAACTTCGTTCGCTATGGCCAGCCAAACCCTACGAACTGTTCTTAAAAAAAAGATTGATTATGTAATCAAAATTGATTACAATTGTAATCTAAAAGGATTACAAAATGGATATTTTTAATTTAACCAAATCAAAAACAAGAAAAGCTATAATTGAATTATATTTTAATAATTTAGCAAAAAAATATTATCTCCGAGAGCTGGAAAAGATTTTAAATTATCCTGTTCAAAATATAAGAAGAGAGCTGATAAAACTTGAAGAAACAGGATTATTTAAAAGAGAAAAGCAGGGAAATCAGATTTATTATTCTTTAAATACAAAAGTTCCAATTTTTAATGATTTTAAAAATATAATTGAAAAAACAATTGGAATTGAAAATCAGCTTAAGGAAGCATTATCTGATTTAAATGGTATAAGTAAAGTATTTATTTACGGATCTTTTGCAGACAGAACATACGATGCACTATCTGATATTGATATTATGATTGTTGGAAAATTAATTCAACAACCAGGTGGATACAAAGCTTTTATTCCGGAAATTTATATTCTAATGTG
>JAMCVO010000732.1 GCA_023475715.1 Actinomycetota bacterium | reverse complement strand
TCAGAAGAAATAACCACAGACTTAAAAAAACTTGATTCAAAGATCAACAGGATTGAAGAAATTATTGTCCCATATCTGAATGAGTTTAGAGCCATATTAATATTGGATAAAAAAGAAAAAACATCAGCCATATTTCCAAGAAACATGTCTTTAATTAAAAAAGATTATTAATTATTATATTTATTCATTTGTTCAAAGGCACATATCATGAGTGTTTTTAGTAAGATTTTTAAAAGTAATAAAAATGGTAAAAGTTCTGAATCAAGTAATAAAACAAGCTTAAATAATTTTGATAATAAAAATCAAAAAACAAGTAAAAATAATTCTAAAGACATTAAAACGGATGATGTAAAAATGAATCATGAAGACAAAGATTTCTTTAAAAAGAGCAGCAATTTTCACGGCAGAGTTATCGCGATTGCTAACCAAAAAGGAGGAGTAGGCAAAAGTACAACTGCGGTTAACCTGACTTCTTATCTGGGTTATTTTGGTTACAGGACACTTATAGTGGACATGGATCCTCAAAGTAATTCAACAAGCGGGCTGGGTATTTCGGTCAATTCAGATAAATCCTCAATCTATAATGTTATTATCGGCGGAGAGAACGTTGTGAAGGTTATTTCAAAAACCGATTATTCAAATCTTGAGGCAATACCCTCATCAATACAATTGGCAGGAGCAGAAGTGGAGCTTGTTACAAGTATGAAAAGGGAATATAAGTTAAAGGAAGCGGTGGACAAGATCAAGTCCGAATATGATTATGTAATAATTGATTGTCCTCCCGCGCTTGGTCTTTTAACCATTAACGCATTAAGTGCAGCAGATGAAGTAATAATTCCAATTCAATGCGAATATTATGCGCTGGAAGGTCTGGGGCAGCTTATAAATACCATAAAACTGGTTAAGGAAAATTTGAATTCGGAGTTGGAAATTGCCGGTGCTCTGATGACCATGTATGATCCGAGAATAAAATTAGCCGACCAGGTTATTTCTGAAGTAAAGAAGTATTTTTCAGATAAAATTTATTCCACTATTATTCCAAGGAACGTAAGATTAAGCGAGGCACCCAGTTACGGGAAACCCATTCTTTCATATGATCCTGAATGCAAGGGAGCCAAGGCATATAAAAGTTTTACAAAGGAAGTGATTAAAAATGGCACAAAGAGGACTAGGTAGGGGACTTGGAGCTTTAATACCGAATTTAAGCAAAAGCTCCGAAGTAGCAGAGAATATAGAGAGCAGAGTTTTTGAATTAAGCATTGACCAGATAGCACCTAATAAGAATCAGCCAAGGCGAACTTTTAATGAGGAAAGCCTGAGCGAGCTTGCAGCTTCAGTAAGGGAATTTGGAATAATACAGCCGATTATAGTCAGAAAGCTGAATGGTGACGAAAAATATGAAATAATAGCAGGGGAAAGAAGATTCAGAGCCGCAAAACAAGTTGGATTAACATCAATTCCTGCAATAATCAATACTAATATTGATGATACATCAAGTTTAGTCATGGCTCTTATTGAAAACATTCACAGGGAAAATCTGAGCCCGATAGAGCAGGCCCATACTTATAAGCAGCTTCTTGATGAATTTGATATAACACATGAGGATCTTTCAAAAAGGGTGGGGAAGAGCAGGGCAACAATAACCAATTCCTTAAGAATATTAAATCTGCCTGTAAGCGTTCAGAAATTCATTGACGAGGGTAAGGTAACTACTGGACACGCAAAAGTTCTTGTAGGTTTGAAAAGAACAGAAGATCAGCTTAACATAGCAGAGCTGATTGTTAAAAATGATTTAAGCGTCAGGGAAGTTGAAAAGATTGTTAATTTGAAAAATAATCCCCCTGTTAAAAAACAGATTGAAGACATTATTCAGCTGACAAAACTGCCGGCAGTGAGCCAGAAAATTTCTGATTTTCTCAATGTTCCTGTAAAGATAATACAAGGTAAAAAAAAGGGAAAAATTGAAATTGAGTTTGGAAGCATAGGTGAGCTCGAGAGAATAGTTGAAACCATAACAAGATAGCAGAAACGGAGAAAAATGCTGAAAGATATAGCTTTTATAACTGCAATTATTATAGAGATAGGGCTTCCCTTGGTTATTGCATTTATATTCAGGAAGAAATTCAAAGTTTCGTGGGCAATATTTTTTGTAGGTCTGGCATTATTTTTGGTTTCCCTGGTCAGAATACCTTTAAACAGTTATGTCTCAAACATGCTCAGATATTATTTTATGGGAAACAATCTTCTTCTTATGGCTATTCTTTTTCCATCTTTTACCGCAGCCCTTTTTGAGGAAGGTTTCAGGACATTGGGGATAGGACTTATTATCAGAAATAAGACTTATGAAAAAGGTCTGATGTATGGTATCGGACATGGAGGCGGGGGAGAGTCAATGATTTTTGTAGGAGGCTCGCTTCTTGCAAACTTTATAATTTATAAATTTTTTCCGGTGCTTCCCGGTGTTGATGTTTTAAAGACCCAAATCGGTTCAATGAGCTGGTTTATGCCACTGGTGGGAGCAGGGGAGAGAGTTCTTGCAATAACCATACAGATTGCTTTTTCGGTTCTTATAATGTATGCATTCTTAAATAGAAAATATTATTTTATCGTTTTTGCATTTTTGGGGCATCTTGTAGTAGATTTTGTTGCATCATATCTTAATATAAAATTTGGAATTCTCTGGTCGGAAGTTTCTGTAATAATGCTTGCAGCTATTGGCCTTGCCTTGATATTGTTGTTAAGACCCAGAAAGAGCGTCATCCAATCCTGATTCTTTTTCGAAGAAGACTAAAACCTTACTTTTTGTAAACTATACTTAGCAAATAGTTCAACTTTTTGCAAACTTTACTTTATAAATAGTTCATTTTTTGCGGGTTGTGCTTTATTTTATAATATTAAGGCAAAATTCTTTAGGGCTCAATATTTTGATTTTATCAATGCTCCTTAATTCAAGCAAATCCTTGTCACCTGTTATTATGAAATCTGTTTTCTTGAAAATTGGATATCTCAGGGTTATTTTCTTATACTTTCAATAACTTCTTTTGTAATCAGATCGACAAGTGAGTCATAAACTATGGTTTTAGCATCCGGCTTAAATTGAGGCTCAATCAGACCACAGCTTGATTCATCACAGGAAATGCACAGGGTTTTATCAGAAGCCGTAATGTTTTTGCTTCCAAATACTTCCATTCTTCCCATAACAGTTTTCTTTATATCGTTCTGAACAATTTTGGATAAATCTGCGTAACTGATGCAGTCAGGGTTTTCATTTAAAAATATTCTTGCGGCTTTGACGGCACTGGCAGACATTTCGGTATAAAAATTGATTTTTGCAATTCCAAGGCCTACTGCTTTTTTGAAGTCATCATCTGATATCCCGGAGCCACCGTGCAGGACAATCGGAATAGGAATAGCTTTGTTTATTTTATCAATTCTGTCAAAATCCAGATTAGGCTTGCCTTTATAGGTTCCATGAACATTTCCAACGGAAATTGCAAGGGCATCTACCCCTGTTTCTTCGTAAAACCTTACGGCATCCTCGACTTTTGTAAAGGATTCGACACTTGCTTCATGCGGAACAGGGGCGGCAACGCCGACAACTTCTCCTCCTATATTTCCTATTTCTCCCTCCACGCCGACACCGACACTGTGCGCAATTTTTACTACTTCTTTTGTCCTGGCAATATTCACATCAAGTGGTTCCTCACTGCAGTCAAACATAATGGAAGTAAATCCTGCTCTTATTGCCCTGATGACTGAATCAAAGTTTTTCCCGTGGTCCAGATTGATGCAGACCGGAACACTAACTTCTTTGGCAGCCCGGATAATTGCCGGGGCAATATGTTCAAGATTTAAATATCTGAAATGCACTTCGGCAAGCTGTATGATAACAGGTGAATTTGACTCGATAGCTGCCCCTATTATGGGGTCGACAAAATTAATACTCGTTATATTAAAAGCACCGACGGCATATTTGTTTTTGCTGGCATGGTTTAAAAGATCTTTTAAATTAATAATTGACATAAAATAGTCCCCCTGAAATTATTAAAGAATTATTTATTTATAAATTAAAATCTGATGTTCAGGCCGATTTAATAATATAATAAAAAATAAAAAGCGCCAATTAATTTTGCTGCGTCAATATCTTTTATGAATTATACATAATTACAAAATTTTTAGAAATATATATATTAATTTAAGAAAGAATTTTATAAAATCATTTAGGAAAGCTTAAGCAAGGAACAGTTTTAAATTTAACATCTTCGTGTTTTTACTAACTCAAAAATTGACGAATTTAGAATAACAGTTATCGGGAGGCAAGTATGAAAGCCAGGCTTATCAGAAATATTATAATTTCAGCAGTTGCTCTTGTAATTTTTTTAATTCTTATATTTAACAGTTTTGTAATTGTTAATGCGGGCAATGTAAAAGTCCTGACTCAATTGGGCAGGACTACCGGTGTGGTTTTTTATCCGGGATTCCATATAAAAGCACCTTTTTTTCAGAATACAGTCAATTATTCCATTAGACAGGTAACCTACGAGACAAGTGATGCTTCCGAAGCAAGCACTGCAAATTATCCTGATTTTGCAATAGATACGACTTCTTCCGATGGTCAGCAGATTAAACTTAAATATACAATAAGATTTTCGATTGATTCAAAACAGGCAGTATGGATTTTAAATAACATAGGCACAATGGATGATCTGGTTGAGAAGGTAGTCAAAGCAGAATCAAGATCTATCAGCCGCAACATCCCCAAAAAGTATACGGCCGCCCAGCTTTATTCAAGAGGGGTTTTTGATGTTCAGGAAGAAATATATAACACCTTGAAAGAAAAGTTCAGTAAAAATGGTGTTATCATGGATGATTTTCTCCTGAGGAAAATTGATTTCACAGATCAATACTTTAATGTTCTTGAAGAAAAACAGATAGCACAGGAAAGAATTGTTGTTGAAAAAAATATTCTTGAGCAGGAAAAAATAAAAAAAGAACAGGTTATTGTACAAGCACAGGCAGAAGCTGAACAAATTAGGATAAAAGGTGAAGCATTAAAATCATATCCTCAGATTATCCAGCTTGAGTTTATCCAGAAAATGTCCCCGAATATTAATTGGGGCATACTTCCGGAAGGAGTTCTGCCGTTTCTTGATCTGGCTAAAATATCAGGCGGTCTGGGAGATATAACCCAAAATACCCAGAATACAAGTGGAACAAGCACAGATACAACAACGGATACTACAGATGTGTTTGAGGAAACTACTACAACAGAGGGATAAGTTAAATCTTAAATAATCTGACGGACCAGATTAAGCTCGGGTAAAGCTATAACGGATTAAACCGGAAACAAAATTTAATATATTAAAATAAGAATGATCATGTTTTCAAATTTTAAACATAGATTTTCTGACTGGCTAAATAGAATTCGCTATTATAATAAAATAACTAATGTCTCAAAAGACATCAGAAGATATATTGTAATAAACGGATTTGACGGCATCATTACAATTATGGGTGTTCTGGTAGGTAATTATGTTGTAAAAGTTTCAGATTACAAACATGTTATACTGACAAGCCTGGCTGTCTGCATTTCTCTTGGGGTAT
>JAMCVO010000286.1 GCA_023475715.1 Actinomycetota bacterium | reverse complement strand
AGTTATGGACAATTATTACCATCGCTATGAGAGCAACGATTAAAGCGTACTCAACTGCAGTAGCTCCTTTTTCTTTGCTAATTAAGAAATATGTGATCTTTTCTATTAATTTTTTCACTAAAATTCACCTCCTTTAAATATACTCTCTTTAACAATAAATTTTTTATTTTTGTTCTTTTTGGACGAATTCATAAGTTCAGCAAGTTCATCCTTATATATATACCAGCTCTTGCCAAACTTCTTTGCATTAATACTGCCAGCCTGGCACCATTTTCTTATAGTGATAGGCTTAACTTTAAATATCTCTGCAACTTCATTTACCTTATAAAAATTGTCCATAACTAAGCCTTGAAACATTTTCTTTTAAACACTTTCAATATACTATAAAATTATTTATTGATTTGTATTATTACATATAATAATATAGTTGTCAATACTTATTTTAATACTTTTTTAAATATAATTAATATTAAAGTTATTAATATTTATCTTAATATATTTGTTAATGTTATCAAATCTAATTGACCAGAACTTTAATATAAATTAGATGATCAAGGAAGAAATAACTCCTGGCAGATGGGGTAACTCTGACGAGGTTTTAAAAGTGGCATTATTTTTATGCAGCGATCTTGCCAGCTATGTCATGGAAGTGTTTTATTTTCTACAGGTACATAAGCCTGCCTTCAATACTGGCGCCCATATTCTGATTGTCTCTTAAATATTCTTCAAGTACTTCCATTGCTGAAGTGGAAACAACTTTATGTTTTTCGTTTTCAATCAACTCTTTATTTGTAATATTCAAATTATTAAAGTTATTCAAACAGATCTTTATATTTTTTATTTAGCTGCTTTTTGCAGTTTTTACTATGATTTTTATAAATCTCACCAATATGCCTATCCCTAACCCAATTATTATTAAGATTAGAATCGTGGTAATGACTGGAACTAAAATCCCGGTTAAATTTATATCCGGTGATACATTAAAATCAAAAGGAAACAGCGAAAGAAGTGTTGAAACAGATGCAATGCCAAATATATTCATTACGATATTAGTTATATTACTAACATAAAAACTATCATTGATTATCAATATGATATTTCCTATTATCGAAACGATCAGAGATATCGTAAGAATAGGAAGCCATGCTATGAAGCTGCTGGTTACAAATGGAAAAATATTCCAGCTTTTTGTCAGCTCATCATATTGATAATAAGCAATATATCTGTAGTAGAAATTAAAAAATATTATAAGAGCAATGTTCCAGGCAATCGCAATGCTGTAACCCGTTATTCTGCCGGCTTTGCTGTCTTTAGGGACAGCCTCGGCCTTTTCACTTGTTTGGCTGCTTGAAGTTGTTTCAATCAGTTTTTTTTTAGGCTCTTCCTCTGCTGTAGTCGCACCATTAGAAGCTGCAGTTGCTTCTGATTTATTTTGAGCTTTTTCCCTGTCATCTTTAAAATAATCTGCTACTCCCTCGCCAAAATTTTTTGCGGCTTTTCCTACATCCTTAAATTTCCTTTTTACGTCCTCGTCTTTAAACCTGCTTGCAAAAACTTTTGCGGAAGCTGAAGCGCTTTCACCGAATTCTTTGGCTTTCTCCTTAAGCTTGGGATCATTAAATATTGCAAAAATAGACAATGCATCAACTTTAAACATATCAGCAAAGCTTTCTCCAGGACTTTTTTTGCCTTCTTCATTCTCGGGCATATTTACCTCCCTTTAATTATTTACAAAAGAACAAATAAATTACCTTAATATTTATATAATATTTAAACAAAATTATTTTTTTTAGGCAATTAAAATTTAAATTAAGCTTGATATTTTGGAAAGAGTAATCTTTTTTATTTATGATATAATCATATTGTCATAAAAATTACTCAAAGCCTATGGAAATAATATTGCTTTACCAATTTTTTATTGTTTTGATCCTGACAATTATTCTTATTAACTTTACTATTAACAACTATCTTTTCAAAAATACTGTTATTTATTCACTGCCTGTAAAAATTAAAAATGAACCTCCAAAGGTTTCCATACTCATACCTGCCAGAAATGAGGAGAGAAATTTAAACAGATGCCTGAGATCACTTTTAAGACAGGACTATTCGAATTTTGAAATAATTGTTCTCGATGATAATTCCAGCGACAGCACGCCGCAAGTCGTTAGAAAAATGGCAGAGAAAGACAACCGGATAAAGCTTGTAAAAGGTAAAAAACTGGAAAAAGGCTGGCTGGGTAAAAGTTATGCATGCTGGCAGCTATCCCAATATGCAAGTGGTCAGTATCTTCTTTTTACCGATGCAGATACCCTCCACTTTAAAAATTCGCTTTCCTGCGCTCTTACAGCTCTTCTGGTCAATAAAGTTGATGCATTGTCTATTTTTGCAAGACAAATTACGGTTACTTTTCATGAAAGAATGATGGTGCCTTTCGGCAATTTTTTTTTACTGGCATTCATTCCACTTACGCTTATGCGAAGATCTAAAAGCCCTCTATTCTGCACCGCCATTGGACAATTCATGCTTTTTAAAAAACATGTTTATGAAAATATAGGCGGACATCAGTCGGTAAAAAAAGAGATATTGGAGGATGTACATATTTCAAAACAGGTAAAAAAATATGGGTATAAATTCATGATTTTTGATGGAAGGGATAACTTTTACTGCAGAATGTATCACAATTTTGACGAGGTTGTTAAAGGGTATGCGAAAGTTCTGGCGGCAGCGTTTGATTATAGCATTTTCATGCAGGGTTTTGTCACAATCATGGTCTTTTTATTATTCCTGGCACCATTTATCCTGCTTCCTCTGGGTATCCTGATTTTTGACTGGCCCCAAATAATAATAAATGTCATATGCGTTCAGATAATTATTTTACTGGCACTGAAAGTAATGCTGACAATTAGATTTAAGCATAGATTTGTAGATATTTTTCTTCAACCCGTTTCAATGATTTACCTGATTTTGATTTCAATATATTCTGCTGTAATATCAAAACATTCTGCGGGCATATACTGGAAAGGCAGAACTTATGATGTCAGAGATGAAGATAAACTTAAGCTTATAAAGGATAAATTTATTTCAAATTAAATATTGCTGTAACTATAACCATTACTTCTTTTTCAATTGTGCTTGTGTCATAAGCTCCATAATCCGATATGTCTGTTGAATTTACCTGCAGTACCTGTACAACGCCTGCATTTGCCGATTTTATGGAACCTACCTGCAAACCTGTGCTTTCAGCAATTTTTTGCGCTCTCATCTTGGCATCAGAAACAGCATCCTTGAGTAAAGTAATTCTGAGTTCCGGTAATTTTGTATAATAATATTCAAGTGAATTCGTAGAGTAGATTACTCCCTGATCAATTAACATCTGGGTATTCTTTGCCATTGAAGTAATTTTTTGTATTTCATTTGACTGAATTTCCACATTTTGCCTCAGTATATATTCTTTGGGAGCATTTGGATCATATTGAAATGGCGCTTCCATAAATACTGGCGTAATTCGCACCATACTTTCGTTAAAACCATTATCCTTAAAGAATTTAAGCACTAAAGCTTCATCAGCCTTCATCTGAGCATAGCCGTTTTTGAGATCTTCCTGCGGGATATTTCTCTGAAAGGTACCTGTCCACTTAACCAGATCTGACGTTACTTTCTGCTTAACTGATCCTGTAACTGTTAAAGTTTCATTTCCGGTTCTTACCTTGTAAAAAGTAAATGATCCTATGCCGGCAGCAATTATAAGACAAATACCAAGTATGACTCCGAAAATAATAAGCTTTCCGCCGAATCCTCTTTTTTTATCTATATCTTTATTTGAATCTATATCTTTATTTAAATCATTCATTCTCTCTGTCCTGACTTTATATAAATAATTAAAACTCAAGCAATATTTATAAAAATATTTTGTGTAATTATTTTATACTTTTTAATTCCAATTTTCAATTTTATTTTTAATTTAAATATTACGGGCTCTGTTTGCCACTTTTATCTATTTTTTAACTTTTCATAAAGTAATAAGAACAATATCAATAAAGAAGCAAAAATTGAAATGGCAAAAATAAAAGGCCATGTATTTGCCAGTCCAAAATGTCTTATATATAAACCCATAAGCCATGGACTAATTGCAAATCCGGCACCACTTATGAAAAATATTATTGCATTGAATCTCCCCCTATGATTGGCCGGAGAATAATTTGCTATCAGTACATTGGAGCTGACTGAATTAATTATCTCTCCAAATGTCCATATCATGGTTGAGATTATAAATAAAAAGTATAATTTTGAATAAAAGAGTAATCCAAAACCCACGGCAAACAAAATACCTGCTATGCTTATGTTTAAAAGAGGACTGTATTTCTTAAATATTGAGATCAATATCAGCGTCAATGCTATTACAATGATTGCATTTACCGCCATAAGAGAGCCGTAAATTTTCGGACCATCCTGGTTAAAAATCTGATTTAAATAAAGCGGAAGACCAAAAGTAGACTGAGCATAAACAAATGATAATATTATTGAAATAAATGCATATCCTACGAGAACAGGTTTTTTAAAAAATACTCTGACAGTGTTTCCTGCTTCAGAACGCTCGCTTTCCTCATTGACCTGGCCTCCTATTACATTGAAACCTTCTATAGACTTTGATGGTTCTTTAAGCAAGATCATAATTGGAATCAGAGCGAGGATTGTTGTTATAGCATCCACAATGAAAATAAGCATTAAATGGTTCACAAACAAAAATCCGGCTATCAGCGGACCTATTGCAAAACCCAGGTTTTGACCAAGATATATTAGCGAAAAAGCATCATTTCTGTTCTTTTTTGTAGTTACATCGATAACCAGAGCATTCATTGCCGGCATTGCCCCTGTTTTTAAAAAACCTGCCAGCACAATTAAATATACTACAAATGGGGAAATACCCAGAAATACAATTACCAGATAACAGACAGAACCAAGTAAACTGAGGACAATTATTATTATTTTTCTTCCAACCCAATCTGTAAGCTTACCTCCAACAAGGCGGCCTAACCCTTCGGCTGCTATTATTATTGTCAGCACCAGGCCAGCATTATTTTCATTATATCCCAGCTTCAAAGTGAGAAATAATGCAAGAAAAGGGTAAACAAAATTGCCTGCAGAATTAATAATACCTGCCAAAAACAGTATATATACACCCCTTGGTAATTTTGTGTATGAACGAAAATTTTCCAGCTTAATCATGTTCAGCAGATGGATAGAAATGATTTAAATAATTGATAATATTTATTTTTAATTAAAATTTTATTATTTTTTTAATAAATATATTTATAAATTATATATTAATTTTACTTAAATTTGCTACTATTTATTAAAATTTTATTAAAAATATATTAACATTTAGATTAAATCTATTAAAATCTTATATAATTTTATTAAATTACAAAGAAAATAATAAAAATAAGTAATAAAAGAAGGAAATAGAATGATCCAATAAAAATAAGCACAATAATTTAGAATCTGATTAAATTATTGTGCTTATTTTTTAAATCTTAAAGTTGATAATATTTTTTATTTTAATTTTTTATTCTTTTATATCCCAGAACTCCTCAGCCTCTTCCTCCATTT